>CAZBDF010000516.1:0-3502 GCA_964490385.1 uncultured Lentimicrobiaceae bacterium
TGGCTTTTCATAGTTCCAAAAAGTTTTTATTGGCGTTCTTCAATTTTAGTGTAGTGGGTAGATATTGGATACCTTGTTTTGGTGAGGTAAATTATTATGCCAAAATTAATTAAAATATTTACATATGATAGTATTATAGTTAAGAATTTAATGTTGTCCGGGAAAAAGTATTTTCCCATTAATAGATTCTTCGCTTCACTTTGTTTCGTTCAGAATGACAGATGATTGAGGTTCTAGGGAGGGTTTGGCTGGCGGCTTCGCCGCCAGCCAAACCCTCTCCTTCACCAATTCACATAAAGCATTGTCATTCTGAGCGTAGCGAAGAATCTATTAAAATTAACGGACGCCAATATTAAGGAATGAATTACTTAAGATCCTTTTAATTATTTAGGTAGTTGTATTGTTTACCAAATCCTTATGACCCCATCCCCAGCCCTTCCCCTTGAGGGGAAGGGAGACCAGCCGCACAAGCGACTGTAGTAGCCAGTGCGGTGGCATTCTCCCCTTCAAGGGGGAGTTAGAGGGGGTCTATCGTATTGGCCATTTGATTTGATAGTATGTAGTTAAACAATTACAGATCCTTTTAAATTACTTTTGCAAGCATCAGATGACAACACAAACTATCAGCGATAAAATATCGAAACTGGACATCAATTTACTGGAATTGCCGCTCAGTGAAATGGAATCATGCAATATATGCCCAAGGAATTGCGGTGCCAATCGTTTTTCAAAAAAACTGGGTTACTGCAAAAGTGATGCTTCTTATTTCATCTCCTCCATTTGCATCCATAGGGGAGAGGAGCCTGCAATCAGCGGGCCCAATGGAATTTGTAATGTGTTTTTCGGGCATTGCAATCTTCAGTGCGTATATTGCCAGAACCACCAAATTAGTTTCAACGACAATCCAAAGGCTGCAAAAAAATATTCGTTAAGTGAAGTTTTAATGGAGATTGTAAGTTGCCTTGATGACGGTTGTGAAGCTGTTGGGTTTGTGTCGCCTTCACATTTTGTGCCCCAGATGAAAGTGATAGTAAATGCCCTGCATACATTGGATTTGCATCCTATAATAGTTTACAATACCAATGGCTACGATAAAGTGGAGACGCTGCAGGAGATTGAGCCTTTTATCGATGTTTATCTTCCTGATTTTAAATACCTGAATCCGGAGTTATCCCGCAAGTATTCTGATGCCAAAGATTATCCTGAAATTGCGAAAAAAGCCTTCGTTGAAATGTACCGTCAAAAAGGCTCCAGCCTGATTACACGGGTAAACGGTATAGCTGAACGTGGAATACTGATCCGCCACCTTGTACTGCCCGGCCATGCCCAAAACAGCATTGATGTCCTTCGCTTTATTGCTGAAGGGATTTCTACTTCCATCCATATCTCGCTGATGTCGCAATATCATCCAACCCACCTCGTCAAGCACATCTTACCAATTAATCGAACACTTTACATGGACGAATACCAGCAGGTAGTTGATGCTTTTTATAATTTAGGTTTCCACAATGGCTGGGTACAGGATTTGGAAAGCAACAAAAACTACCGGCCGGATTTTGAGCAAGAACATCCTTTTGAGGATTAATGCTGTGCAATACGTAAAAAAACTTTACACATGCACTCAGGTTCAATATCTATTAAACAGCAAGGACAGTAAGCAGGCACATTAGCCGAAAATACTTCCGAAATTATTTTAAGTGTCTAACCAGAAGTGCTATATATTTTAGTTTGCTAATCGTAAAAATTGAACCCTAAAATACATACACAATACGACATATGATAGATGTGTATAATGATTAAAAAATGTTGAAGAAAAATTACAGTAGCCACTCACATTTTGTATTTTAGCATTTCAAACTTGAAATGTTTAACCAGGAAATAAAGTAAATTTAATCAAAAATCAAAACACATGAAAACCACATTACGATTTTTTTTAGCCTTAATAGCCACAGGACTTTCCTTTGCTGGCATTTCTCAAAACAACGCCCTTGATTTTGATGGGACAGAGGATTATGTAAATCTTGGCAGTACTATCAATGCAAGCATCGGCAATCATATTACCCTCAGTGCTTGGGTTTATGCTGAAGCAAATGCTTATGGAGACCGGGGAATTGTTAGTAATTACTGGTATTCTGGAGGAATTTTAGGTGGTTCTGGAATCTTTGCTTGGACCTCTGGTCCAAACAATGGTAATGACCCATCAGATCATAAATTTTATGGATTTATCACAACGGCATCGGGAGGTCATAAGGAGGTTGCAGCACCATCCAATATTGTAATAAATGAATGGACACATGTTGCCATGACTTACGACAATAGTACACTTCGCCTATTTGTGAATGGAGTGGAAGTTGCCACTAATATTTGCGGTACAAATTGTCTGACAGGGCCCTCCAATAACAACCCATTTTATATTGCGAAACATTCTTACGGCGATATGTATTTTAATGGGATAATCGATGAAGTTGAAATCTGGAACGATGAACGTACAGAGCAGGAAATCCGTCAGAATATGTACCGTGAACTTCCTTACCCTGCCAGTGAAACAAATCTGGTGGCTTACTATAAATTCAATGAAAGCTCAGGATTAAGCCTTGCGGATTCCAAAGGCAGCAACACAGGAACACTTACTAATATGGAAGGAAATGAATGGACTTCTTCGGTGACTTTAACGGGAACTTCCAATGCCCTCGATTTTGATGGGAGCAGCGATTATGTAATACTGAATAATGCAGATGAATTGGGAGGTTTAAACAGTATTACTATTGAAGCATGGATAAATACTACTACTACTACCGCAAGTTGGCAGGAAGTTTTACACCGACAAAGTAGTACAGGTGGTTCAAATTCAATAGCATTTGGCTTAAGCAGTGGTACAACAATTTACACTTATATTAATTCAGGTTCAGCTAATGCCAATTCTTTTACGGCTCCAAATGCAATAACTCTAAATGAGTGGGCGCATATTGCAGTAAGCTGGCAAAGTAGTAATGGGGCAACCATAATTTATGTAAATGGAGAACAAGTTTCCATTGGTTATGGCAGTACCGAAGCTTTGCCCGCAGTTGGTACTGGAGATACCTACATTGGAACATTGACAGGTACAACTGAGTTTTTTCAGGGGAAAATGGATGAACTCCGTATTTGGAATGATGTGCGTACGCCAGATGAATTGCGCGAAAATATGTGCAGAGAACTGACCGGAGATGAAAGTGGATTGATAGGCTATTATTCGTTTAATCAAACTTTTGGAGATGGTCTTTTGGATATTTCTTCAAGCGACAACCACGGAACTCTCACCAACATGGACGATGCAGACTGGACAGATTCAGAATCTTTTACTACTTGGACAGGAACAGCAGGCTCGACATGGGCAAGCGCTACAAACTGGACTGATGGCGTGCCGACAGCCACCGACAATGTAGGTATTCCCAATTATTCAAATAAAAGCCAGCCCACACTTTCGAGTGCACTAAACTGTAACGAGTTAGTGGTTGGTGAA
>CAZBDF010000517.1:0-3476 GCA_964490385.1 uncultured Lentimicrobiaceae bacterium
TGAAATCAATGAATTCTTGACCAGGTACACATTACCAGCTAACTTCTGTATTATTGGAAACCTTTTGGTTTCCCTTAACAATCACTAACTCACCCGCCACTAACCCCGATGATACAGCGATTTTATTGTCAACAATACTCGCCACATGGATGGTTTTCTTATACGCTTTTTTTGTATTGCGGTCAACAGTAAAAACAAAAGGCTTGTTGTTGGCATCACTTTCAACTGCGGTCATTGGGACCAATAAAACCGGATTGGAAAGAGGAAACTTTACCTCTACTTCACAAACCATCCCGGGCTTTAATTTCAGGCCAGGATTTTTAACTTCTATTTTCACTTCGTAGGTCCTGGATAGACGGTTTGCTACTACACCAACTTTTTCAACCTGTCCGGTATATTTTGAATTATTAAGGGCAGGGACATGCAAAATAGCTTCCTGGCCTTTCTCAAATAAACTGATCTCACTTTCAGGAACTGATATCTTGGCAGAAACTGTTTCGATTTTTACAAGCTTAATTGCAGACTGAATCTGGACCGCCGACATTCCCACTTCAATGTTTCTGGCTCCAATAAATCCATCGGTAGGGGCACGGAGCTCGCAATTTTCCAAACTCTTTTTGTAATGGTCCCGATTGGCTTCTGCCTGGGCAACTTTGCTATTTGCGTCAACCCATTTAATTTCGGGAAGGCTTCCGGCATCATACACCTTTTTCAAGCGGTCGCGGGCATCAATTGCCTGGTCATATTTTGCCAGTGCTGCCTGATAGGCACTCACCATACTGCGGTTATCGGCTTTGGCCAGTAACTGGCCTTGCTTAACAAAATCTCCTTCGTCCACATAAATTGCTGTTACTTTTTCCATCGACTGGAATGTCAAGGGAATGGTTTGGCTGGCTTCAATGGTCCCACTGTAAGTAAGGGTTTTCTGCTCCTGTGAAACCTCAACCGGTGCTACTTTTACCTTAAGCACTTTGCTTGCAGAAACATTGTTTTGTTGTTGTGTTTCCTGATGGCAAGCAGTTAAAAGACTTGCCAGGGTTAATACGATCAATAAATTTTTCATTGTTAAATTATTATTAAACCTTAATACTCGATATGTATTTTGGTCGGTTTTGATGCAAAAAAAACAGACCTTCTGTCTTTGCTTTATTGTAGGATTTTGGGTGAAAAAAATCAGGTAATAATCCTGGATATTAATACATCCGAAACCTTGTGAAGTTTATCGGTATCAAACTCTCCTTCTTTTTCGACCGAGTAGCGAACAATCCCGAGAAAAGAAACCACCATCACTTCGGCAAACCAGGGGATGTCTTCTTTTTCAATCTCTGTGAATTCTCCCTTTTCAAATCCCTCGTTCAATAATCCGGCAACAAAATTTGTTTCAAAATCAATTATACTATTGAAGCGGCTGCCATTGGCCAATTCTGATTTCAGCTCCTGCTTAAGGATACGAAACAGGTTCATTTTGTCGAGCGTTTCCTGGTGGAAGGTAATGAAGTAAGCGTGCAATTTTTCTTGAAGTGTAGTTTGCTGGTCAACAAATTCGTTGACCGTTCTCCGTATATTTTTTAATTCTTTGTCAAGCACTGCATCAAAAACTTCTTCTTTACTTTTGAAATAATAATACAAGGTACTTTTGGCTTTACCACATGCAGCAGCAATTTCGTCCATGGTGGTTTTTTTCAGGCCAAATTGTTTGAATAAACCCTGCGCACAATTTGTAATTTCGTTTTTTACGCGTATGTCTTTTGTAATTGTCATAATTTTAAACTTATCGACTAATAACGTATTTTGGTCGGCAAAAGTATATTCAAATTTTAGAATGCCAAATATTTTTTAGTTTTTGATGCTTACAGAATCTTTCATTGGATAATAGTCAGACACTAACTAATCAGTCGATCCCCTACGAATAGTGAGGTGTTGTGTCAATTTAAACTACAATACTGCATCCCCTTCAGCCGGCGGGGAACTCGCCTTGCTGCGAAGCGGGTTCGCCGTAGGCGATTGAGTATTGTAGCAAAACCAATTGTGTGTGCAATCTGGGATTCCCCGTAGGGGATGAACGATTTGATTAAGCGCTTTAACAGACTGATTAGTTACAAGTTTTGGTACATAGTCAGGGTTTGACTAAAAGTCAAGCCCTGACTAGATCTGACTAACCGATCAGTACTTTCGATTCATCAATTTCGGTACAGCTATACACATTGATTTTTTTATCCTTGCCCCTAAGTTGCAGTTCTCCACGAAAACTGGTTTCAATACCAGGATTGTCAGTCGGGAGTTGTTTTACGATATTTTCCGAAAGAATTAAATCCTTTTCGTAAAGCTTACACAATTCCATCATTCGTGCAGCAGTATTTAATACATCGCCGTGATAGGCAATTTCTGATTTTACATTTCCACCAACTTCAGCAGCCATTACTTTCCCGGAGTTTATAGCAGCTTTAAATTTTGGTACTGTACCATATTTCTCAATGTAAAAATCAGACCTTTCCAATAATTTCCTTCTGAAAGCATAAAAAAGCAGAATGCTATTCATGAAATTGCTTTTTCTTTTGGCCCTCCAGGTTATCACGGCTTCGTCGCCTACAAACTGATAAATAGACCCACGGTATATTACCACCAGATCGGCCAAATCTCTAAAACAGTCCTGCACCAACTGGCTGTATTTTATATGACCCAGGTGTTCGGCCATTTGGGTTGAAGATTTCAAGTCGATAAAACCAAAGATGCGATTTTCCTCTTTTGGAGTATGATATTTCCCCATAAGGATAGGAATGAAAATAGCGGAACCTATATTATTTTTCATGATCAATAAAAAATTGATACCAGTAGAAAGCGTACCACCAATCAAAATTAAATGATAGAATCCATCGCTGGTGAAAACTGAAACCGCTCCAGTAAAAGCTTTAACTATTGAAATGTTGTATGTCCTGATTTGGTGCGCAAATACAGACAAAAAACCGATAAGTATTATGCAAACCAGGTAAACAAAAAGTTTGGTAAGGATGAGTTTAATAAAGGCTTTGTTCCTGAAATATTTTTGAAAAATATATAACTCCGAAAGCCCTGTTAAAAGTCCTATGGCAAAACCTGCCGATGTTGCTGCTATTAAACTATCGCTGAGAATTGAAAAGGCCTTTGGTTCAAAAACCCCTGGTTGATTCGGGTTAATGCCAATATAATCAAGCAATACTATAATCCTTACCATCACTATCCAGTAAAAAATAATGAAAAGAAGTTCCTTTATTTTAAATATATGAATTGGATTAATTTTCTTCATTGGATGATTTTTATGCGCAAAAAAAACCAAAAGTAATTTTAGTTTGCAAAACTACCCTCGCAATAACGACTAAAGGCCAACTCAATTGTATCGATTTATACTTTCGGAGTATCTATTTAGCTGGTATAGAAATGAAGCGAATCTTTCGTTTAAATAATTTCAATTGTGTCATTTAGCTTCGCTGTCATTAATT
>CAZBDF010000518.1:0-3458 GCA_964490385.1 uncultured Lentimicrobiaceae bacterium
CGGGAATTACCTGGGATTTGTGGTTGCGCAAATTCTGAGTAATTTTTGAGAGGGTCATCAGTGAAGAGTGAACAGTCTTCAGTCCAATGTTAATAAGTTAAGATAAAGATGTAAATTTATGATTGTCGATTTACGATTTTTGATTTAAGATGTACCTGACTATCACCTAACAAAAAATCTCCCATCGGGATGCCTTTGGTAAAAAATCAGTCCCGCAGGTGTGGGATTAATCATCAATCGGAAATAAAACGCTTAACTAATTGACATTGGTCATCAGTTCTCAATCCACAGTAAGGACTTAGAACTAAATATGAACTCAAAACTCAAAACTCATAAACATAGTAAATCCCAAACTTCCCGATAAACTCATCGAAGCGTTTTAATTTGTCTTCGCCATATTTAGAAAGATTGCGATAGATTTTATTGAGTTTTTTCGGCTCAGTCAGGTTCTTGCCTGATTTTGAAAAAAACTTATCGGCATAGCAAAGTATTTGCTCTTCGATGCTAATTGGCATCATATCACGAACCGGGATTGGCAGTTTATGCCGCATGATTTCCTCTTTTGAAATGCCGGTTCCGGTGTGCCTTTCGCAAAATGGAGCCACTTCAGGCAATCCTTCTTTTTCAAGGATTTCCCGGCCAAGGTAGCCATGACAAATGTAGGGGTGCTCACCAAAACATCCAAGGTCGGGGGCATTGGTTTTTATCATGCCAATATCATGGAGCATCGAAGCCTGAACCAGTAATTCGCTATTGACTTTAAATTGTGGATTGTGTTTGGCAATTTTAAGTGCAAGGTTTTTTACAGCAGTAGAATGTGCAATTAATATTTGGTGGGCTTTGCTTCCCGGTTCGATGTATTTTTCTATCAGTTTTATGGAATCTGTCATAATCTATGTCTCTAATTCAGCCAACTAATTTCTGTCCGAAGGCCCACTAATTATCACTCGTGAAATCAAATATCAACCTGATATAAGCATAGTAGTCCATGGCAAAATCGGAATAGCCCTCAAGCTTAACTTTTTTGTAGTTAAACTGAATTCCGGGGTCGATGGATACGTTTTCACTCACAATAAACTTCACACCACCGGCCAGGAATATGCCAAAGCCAATTCCGCCCTGGTAAAAATCATATGCTGTCATATTCGAATTTGGAACATAGGGCCTGTCTCCATATTGATTGACAAGCGTATATTGTTTGCTTCCAATTTGGATTTGATGGTCAAGCACCCGGGTACTGTTCATTTGAAAGCCTGTTTCCACAAAAATATGAGTGATTTTTCCTACCGGCCAAAATTTAGAGATTCCAATGTCGATAGTCACACGTTCTTCGGTGCCCCTTAAATAACCTTCGCGTAAGGCCGGGTTGGCAACATAGTTTATCGAGTCGATGGTCATCTGGAATATCCCACTCGTTTTAAGTTTCACATAATTCGATTGTATAAATATCCCCGTGGTGTTGTTAAAATTAAATTTGGCATAAAAGCCCACCGATATAGTTGAGTTGTATTTCAGGTCAGGATAATAAATCCACCATTTTGTTGTGTCACCCAGGGCTACTCCATTTTGTGCCCTCCAGATGTCGTATTCGCCTTGCCAGTCGGAGTAAACATCATCCGGGTCTTTAATAACATTACGGCCATTTAGTTGCTGCCGAATCTCTTCGTACCAGTACTTGTTGTTGAGTACCCATTGAATTTTATTTTCGTTTTCGGGCCTGCCGTTATAAAAACCCACTGTTTGTTGGTTTGCCATATACATTCCCATGTTAATGCCAAAGCGCCATCCCATCAAATTGTACTCTTCTCCATATTCATCCTGTGGAGGCATTTCAGGTGGCTCATCCTTAAAATAAGCATCCTGGCCCAATGCCAAAAAGGTAAACAATTGAAATATGATTAGGATAATCGAAAATTTTGTAACAAAGGATTTCATTCGAAATATTTTATGATTGATTGTCGGAGCACAAAAGTAAGCAAATTGAACCTCCTTTTCTAAATTTGTATTAGTTTAGTCAGCCAAATAAAAAAGTTAGCTATGGACATTGTAAAACTAAAAGAATCTTTTTTTCAAAATTTTGGTACTCCGCAATCACCTTCGCAGGCTTATTTTGCACCTGGCAGGGTAAATCTTATTGGCGAGCATACCGACTATAATATGGGTTATGTTTTGCCCTGTGCCCTAATCTATGGGACTTACTTGCTCATTCGCAAAAACAATGATAAAGTCATCAGGCTGGTATCCGAAAATTTTGAATATAAGGCGGAAATTCCACTTGAATCGATCAATCAGAAGCAGGGTAGCGAGTGGGTGAATTATCCACTTGGCGTGATGGCTCAATTGATTAGTCACGGTTTTGTTCCTGAAGGTTTGGATTTACTCTACTATGGAAATATCCCCAATGGAGCAGGTTTGTCTTCTTCAGCATCTATCGAAGTTGTTACTGCAATGGCTATCGATCATATTTTTAATTTGGATATTGATAAGGTTGAGTTGGTAAAGCTTTCGCAGAAAGCAGAAAATGAATTTATCGGAGTCAATTGCGGGATCATGGATCAGTTTGCTGTTGGAATGGGAAAGAAGGGCCATGCCATATTTTTGGATTGTGGCACATTGGATTACGAATTGGTTCCGCTTGATTTAGGTGATTACAAAATTGTGATTGCCAACACCAATAAACAACGTGGCCTTGCCGACTCGAAATACAACGAGCGGGTTTCTGAATGCCAATTATCAGTTAAGTATTTGAAAAAAGCCAAACCAATTGAATTCCTTGGCGAATTGACCTATCAGGAATTTATTGATAACAGGCATCATATTCCAGATATCACAATCCGCAAAAGGGCGAAACATGTAGTCTCAGAAAATCAGCGTGTGCGGGATGCCGTGACGGCATTAAAGCGAAATAACCTCAGGCTATTTGGAAAGCTGATGAATGCCTCTCATAATTCACTTCGCTACAACTATGAGGTTACAGGCGTGGAACTGGATACATTAACTGAACTTGCACGAAATGTTGATGGTGTGCTGGGATCCAGGATGACCGGGGCAGGGTTTGGAGGGTGCACAGTAAGCCTTGTCCGTGCTGATGTGATCGATCATTTTATCGAAAAAGTTGGATCAGGCTATCTAGAGCAAACAGGCTTAAAAGCTGATTTTTATATTTCCGAAATTGGTGATGGTGTTCATAGGGTTAAATGATGAAATGATAGAATGATCAAATGAGGCAATGATAAAATGGTTGAATGATTGAACGCCTGAATCTTTGAATTCTTGAATTCTTAAATCTTTGAATAGTTGAATAGTTGAATAGTTGAATGGTTGAATGGTTGAATGGTTGAATGGTTGAATGGTTGAATGATAGAAAAGATCAAACCAACCCAACCCTATAAACCCTATAAACCCTATAAACCCTATAAACCCTATAAACCCTATAAACCCTATAAACCCTATAAACC
>CAZBDF010000519.1:0-3453 GCA_964490385.1 uncultured Lentimicrobiaceae bacterium
TTGATATTCAACTTCGTGAAATTTTGTGTTTTAGTGTTTTTGTGGCATTTTATAGATAGTTAGGCTTTTTAGACTGGACTTATTGGTATGTTAATACATCGCATTTATACGATACTATAGCTGATACCTTCAGTAAGTTATTTTTTGATGGTATTGTGGGGGCATTAAATCCTAAACGTTGCGTTGACAGAACACTGATCCCGGGAGATGGGATTTATTCTTTAAGCATTACAATGGGAGGTATTACTATCAACAGGAAAATATTGATATACCTGCAATAGCAAAAAAAACGGCTGCATCCCCCAATGCAGCCATTTTTTGTTTCACTGTTTGAAATGCTAAACGCTATATTCAAACTGGTTGGTATTGGCATTTTTTTCTCTTTTCAACATGCCTTCCTTTACAAACCTGGCAAGTGTTCCTGAGAGGTCTGTACTTTTATATTGAAATTTGAAGGTGTCAAAACAATAACTTACCACGTCACCAATAGTGTGTTTTTCGTTAAAGTATCCTTCATCAACGAGTCTTTTCAGGATCAGACTTGGGCCTGGACGGTCTTTCGATCTTGTCCTGCGAATTTTAGGTTGTTGTTGAATATATACCCCCTGCTTGGGTTTTCTTCCACGCCTTACGATAGGCATATCCCCAAGCTCAACTTCTGCTTCAGGTGCGCTTGCATCCTGCGTTCCGAAAAGTAGCTCGACAAGCCGAACTTGCACTGTTTCCGATTTGAAAGAGTTTATCACTTCCGATAACTCAATCAATTGTTCTTTAATTTTGTTAAAATCTTTAATCATAATTATTTGTCCCCTTTTTTAGATTGATGAAGAAATTTGACCAGTTAAATTGGATTAGTTTTATCTAATCCAAAGATTTAGTAAAACGGGTACAAATATACATTATTTTAATAAGTTTAAAAGGAGTTATTTGTTATTTTTTATTGTGACAGATGCAGCGGTTCACTAATAAAATGCTAATTTTGTTTTGGTAAAAAATGCTGCAAAATAGTATTGATAAACTGTTTTGTTGGTTTGTTAGTATTGGATCAATGGAACATTAAGCGTGGAGTATGGTAAGTAATTGTAAAGTATTTTTAAGTTATAGATAGGTGTATGTAGTATTAGAATAGAAAAATAAGTAGGGCATCCCTACTACTTTTATGGGTAGGAAATGATTTTGGATTTTATTTTTGTAACTTTTTCCGGCCTAATCCGTTTAATAGTTCATACAAAGAATCGCCAAATAGCTGATGACGGTTTCAGAATATAATAAATGTGTTGATGATTTTTCTGATGGTGTTTTTCGCTTCATCCTAAAGAATATTAAAGATGAGGAGAATGCTAAAGACATTGTGCAGGAATCATTTGTGCGCTTGTGGGATAAGCGAGCGGGTGTGGTGTATGCCAAAGCCAAGTCGTACATATTCACAACGGCCTATCATATTCTGGTTGATATGGTGCGGAAAAATAAATACAGCACGGCCTATTCCGATCATCATGAAAATATTTTGACAGTCGAAAATCAATATTCTGATTTAAATGGGATTTTGAATGAGGCCCTCGAAAAATTACCCGTGATCCAGCGTACTGTAATTTTATTGCGCGATTATGAAGGCTATTCGTACCATGAAATTGGAGAAATAACAAAGTTGAAAGAATCGCAAGTAAAAGTGTATATTTTTCGTGCGCGGATGTTTTTGAAACAATACATCGGAAGCCTTGACAGGGTGCTATAACATTGCCAATGATGCAGATTAATAGAAATAATTATGAAGCTTACCTCCTCGATTATATGGAGGGGACCCTTGATGGAAAGGGTAGGGGGGCGCTTGCATTATTTTTCAGGCAAAATCCTGACCTTAGGGTAGATTTAGATGGCTATGAAAGTGCTCACCTGATGCCTGACAACAATCTTGTTTACGAAGAAAAGCAATTGTTGAAAAGATTAGAGGTGAAGGCGTTTGGTTCTATCCATCAGGAAAATTATGAAGAATGGATCACCACTTTCCTCGAAGGTGACCTGTCACCAGACGGGCAAGATGAGTATGATGGGTTTGTAAAATTGAACCCAGCAGTGCAACAAGAGATCGCCGTATTTAAAAGTACTTTTTTAGTTCCCGATCAATCTATAATTTATCGATCCAAAGAGGGGCTAAAGAAAAAGGTTCCTTTTTATTATCGCACTGTAATATTATGGCCCTCCGCTATTGCCGCCATTATGATCATATTTTTTGGTATTCTGATGTTCTTGAAAAATGAAAGTCAGGTATCAATTGATGACAATATAATAATTACTGAAAGAATAAAAGATGTTTCTGGCGATGTTTCCGGAAGAGATACCAACGAAGATATTATTCCTGATCTAGTTCCTGCTATTGAACCTCCGGCCCAAATTAGCAAGCCTGTATCCCCTGAGATGAGAGTGCCATTACTTGCCAATGCAGGAGACATTACACCAGCATTAGGGTCAAAGGATAAATCTGGCTTTGTTGAGGATCGGAAATCTTCCGGAAACTTTAGTATTGAACAAATGGAGATGCTTGAGTTTAATGCGGAAATTCAGACGGGCGCGAGCGCAATTTTTGCAATTTCAATGCGCGACGAGATGACCACTGCTTTCGAATACCTTGCTTTGAGGGATGCCCTTAAAGAAGAGCGGGAAAGACAAGGAAAAGAAAAAAGTACTTTCGGAAAGGTTTTTGCCAGCCTGGGCAACAAAATATTTGGCCCGTCCACTGAGGAGTCCGGGTCATTGTTTGGCGAGCTTTCAAATAGGAGCAAGGAATCTTTTAATGAATTTGCCGAAGCCATGCCGGTTTACCGCGAAAGCGATAAGTCAGGCAATACGAATACTTACTTTGCGCTATCCGAAAACCTAAAACTCAGGATCAGTAAAAATAAAAACAGGCAGGAAACAGAAAATTCCAAAGGCATCGAATAAGCCTTTGGAATTTAATTATCGTTACTACTCGCAGATTTATGAAGGGTTGGATATTAGAAATGTCAGCAGTTTTGGCGGAAATTTTGTGTTTTCAAAACAAAAATTATGACAAAACGTTTCCCAACATCATTTTAACAATATTATTTGTTCCGATATAGATTTGTTCGATATCAGCCTCAAGCATATAACATGGTGTGGTAAAAACATTGTTTTTCTCATCATGCACAACTTCGCCATGGTTTGCCTCGACATGTGAACTCCCCATGGTTTCCACAGCAGCAGCTGTACCTTTATCCTGCCCAATGGTAAGGTTTATATTTCCAAGCACTTTTGCAATAATTACAGGCGAAATACACAATGCACCAATTGGTTTTCCGGCTTTGTGCATGGCTTTGATGGTATTTTCAACATCAGGGTTTACATCGCAATCGCTGCCTTTTATTGCAAAGTTGCAGAGGTTTTTTGCAGCACCAAAACCACCTGGTATTAGCAGGGCATCAAAATCTTTTGCAT
>CAZBDF010000520.1:0-3447 GCA_964490385.1 uncultured Lentimicrobiaceae bacterium
ATTTCCTGATATTCCCGTCGGTAAGCCTTCAATCGAAAAAAGACCTATTTGTGCGCAGTCGTTATTTACAGGGCCCAAACTTGTATATGCACCGTAGTTGTATTAACAGAATACAGTCGGTTTGTCCCACCACCATGATATCCCACGGTATATAATATTCCGCTCACCGGATCAAAATCTGCATCCTGCCCATAGGCTACATCTGTTCCTATTGACCCAATCTGTGTACCAGCCCCGGTTTCTAAATCGATGGAGTATAAATAGTCAGTTCCAATATCCACCATAAAAGCATTGCCTGAATTATCGATTGCCAGCCAAATACCTCTGGGATTGCCTGTCTCGCCAATTAAGGTAAGTTCAGCAGTTTCTACATCCATTGTGTAGAGTCTGGTTTCGTCAACACTGGAACTAATTGCATACATCGTATTATTGGCATAGTTCCATGCCATACCCGTTGGCATATGACCTTCCTGTTCATAAATGGTCAATGTATCGATTGTGGTTTCCTCACCACTTTCCGGATTTATTTTTACCAGGGTTACAACTTCATCTATATACCCTTTCACGGCAAACCCGGATAAATTTCCAGATCCATCCTGATCACCTGCATAAAATGTAGTAGTGGTCGAAGTAATCATATTCATGCTAAAAGGACCGGCTAATGGGAAGGTTCCAAAGCCTCTTGGGTCGCAACCACCATAAATTTGCACGGCATAAACATCCCCGATGGCGCGACTTTCAAAAGGACTGACAGGATTGTTACTGTTAAAATAATCCTGTAACAATAATCTCTCATCTGGTGTAAACAGATTTGCCGGTTCTTGTCCCAAATTGTTTTCCGCTTCTACCGCCATACGATCCAATAACTGCTCTATAGTTTGGGCGTTTACACTACCCAGAAAGGGAATAAAGCAAAGAAATAAAAATGTAATTTTCTTCATTGTTTCTTAATAATTTTACTACTGATATGATTAATTATTTTGAGCGGCAATAGTAGGCCGGTATCTAGAAATAGCAAAATCAATCACATGCACATCTCTGCTACATAGCCAAATAGCACTACAACTTTACTGCTACAAAAAATACAAGGAGATGGATTATAAGGAGTTAAGAAACTCGACCAAGGAGATATCCGAATTACTGATGTCAAGTTTCTTTCGCAATCGTGTACGGGCAACTTCAATACTTCTTATGCTTTGCCCGGTGATTGAGGCGATATCTTTGGTGGTCATATTTAAGCGCAGGAAAGCGCAAAGGCGGCGTTCGTTGGTGGTAAGGTTAGGAGCTACCGTTTGTAATTTTTCAAAAAAATCGTTATGCACCTGTTGGTACCTAAGTTCAAATTCTTCCCAGGCCGATTCGTCCTGAACCTTGTTCAGATCTTTAATAACCGTGTTGATGACATTGTCATTTTTTTCATCCAGCTTCAGTTTGTTTGCCGAAAGCACTTCCACCACTTGCCCGATCAACTCATTCTTTTGTATCATGCCCATGACGTAAGTGGTAAGTTCTTTATTCCTGACTTCAAGCTCATTCTGCAAACTTTCATTTTCAAGCATCGAATTTTTAGCTGACAATGAAATGTTATTCTTTTCGAGTTGAAGCCTTTGATTGCGGTTATTACTCAGGATATAGAGAAGAACAAACACCAGGAGTATTAAAACCAGCGAAACAGCCGTGAACATGTAAATAGTATTTAGCCTGTTTTGCTCGATCTGCTCAACCTTCTTCTTTTCGTTGAACCGGGACGTCAATTCTAACCTGGTTAATTCTTTTAATGTTTCGGCACTATTTATTGTATCCTCGAGCTGATTGTACAACACAAAATATTTAAGTGCCGAATCAGCATTGTTTTGCTGATAGTAATAGGTGTATAGTTTTTCCGCTATCAGGCTTTGCAATTCAATACTCCCTATTTTATTAGCAATTTTAATGCTTTTGTAATAATACCCGAGTGCCTTCCCGGGCTGGTCAACAAACAAATAATAATCTGCCAATAAATTATACGATTCGGCCTGCCCGACAAGATCACTATTTTTGGGTTTAATCTCCATCGCCCTTGTAAGGTTTACAAAAGCACTATCTGCTTCTTCGATATCAAGAAACAGGCTTACGATATTGTTTAAAATGCTAACTCTGTAATAGTCTTGATCAGCCACAAATTCAATTTGTGACAAACCTTTTCGATAATAATACAGGGATGAATCATATTGTTGTAAATTTTGATATACTAATCCCAGGTTATTTAAAATGACTGGTATCTGGGAACTATAATTATGATCAGGGTCATTTTCAGATAATTCTTCTAAAATCTGAAGTGCTTCTAAAAAACTATTCCTCGCTACAACATAATCTTTCATTTTTAACCTTATAGCTCCAATATTTGCAAGCACGTATGCTATCCCGGGTTTGTTGTCTTTTTCCTTTTGAATCTCGAGGTAAGCATAAAAATAACCCGTGGCAGTTTCAAATATGCCCTGGGTAAAATAAGCATTCCCGGCATTAAACATGGCATATTCGATGAGACTAATTTCTTCACTTTCCTTCGCGATATCCAGGGCTTTTTCTGCTTCATTGATTGAAGCTTTCAGATCATATGAACTATAAGCCTGAGAAAGCCTAACCAGGGTAAATACCTTCATCCTGTCATTTGGGGCCGCGTTAAGCACATCGTTCAGGGAGTCAATTATTTGTTGCTTGTCATTGCCAAATAACAACAGCGATTTAATTGTAAACACAATTAAAATTAGTATCCGTATGTTAGTTGATAGATTCAAGATTTGTTTTCAATAGTTAAAATGCAAATTTAGCAATTATTGAAGGCAATCCGGCGGATTTAAGTTTCCTTGTAAGCTTATCATGCATAACAGAAGTGATTAATTTGCTGTAAATTGCGGGGATTAGACTAATAATTACCAAGGACAGAAAACAGGAAAAGGGATGGATTGTTCCAAGCTATCCTCAATGAATTGATCATTCTGCAAGCGATTTCGTCATGTATTGGCCTTATTGTTCTTTGTTTTTCCTTCTATAAAAAACTTTTCCAAATATAAATAAAAGCCCAATTATGCATACCCAAACAAACCAATCGCCCATTTTTGCATAAATGGTTTTAATCCCTTTAATGGGAACATCTGAAATCATTATATTTTCTTCGGTTTGGTAATAATTTAACTGATTAAGCACTTTTCCATTATAATCGACTGCTAATGATAATCCTTGTCCAGTGCACCTTACCATGGAAAAACCATTTTCTATTGCCCTTAATTTCGACATGTTTGCATGGTATGGTGTTATTTCTTTCCAATCGTTAGCTGGCACTAACATTATATCAACATTCTTTTTTCCAGCCTGATTAATAAATGTCGGGAAATCCATATCAAAACATATTACAGATGCAATTCTACCATAAGGTGAATCGAATGTTTTAATTATCTTTTCACCTGC
>CAZBDF010000521.1:0-3444 GCA_964490385.1 uncultured Lentimicrobiaceae bacterium
ATGCAGAAATATGAAAAAATTGCTGCTTAGCTTGACGTCAATACGCACGTGCGGGAGAAACGTCAAGAGTCCTTGGCAATCAACTAAATCATTATTTAAAACAAATAGCTCCTCCAAGCTATCCTCACCCACAGCCCTTGCGCAATCAATTTTGGGCTGCCTCCCCACTGCCGGCTGGTGGTGGGGAGAACGGGTTGGGGTATGACAAAGGGTTATTTAGAAAAAGATTTTGCGAGCGAAGCGAAGCAATCCGAATCAGCCATCCGTAAAGTTTAAACAGATTGCTTCGCTTCGCTCGCAATGGCCCGTTTCTTAATAGGGATACGTTAAGTCCCTACTCCAAAATCACCTCATCACAAAATATCCATGAGGGCATGCCATAGCCACGGTGCCATTCAGGACAGGTAAGCATGGATTGGGCTGTAATTTTGAAAAATCGGGCTTTAACTTCCGGGAAATTCAATTGGAGTGGGACGGACTCGACAAGATAATGTCTGTTGGAATTATCAAACTGATGGGATACAACCTGGGTGTAATTGATGCCGTCATCTGAAATTTCAATAATGACCTCCTCAGGAAGGAATACCCACGAACCAACGTCTTTCAGGAAATTCATCAAAATACTGCTGAATTGTTTTTCTTCACCCAGATCGGCAGTTACAATCATATTTTCGCCTTCAAAACCCAGCCAGTTGAACCTGAAATGCAGACCACCCATCAATTTGTCGGTAAGTGCCGCTTCGCCCCCAACCGGATATTTTGGGCTGTAGGTGGTCAGGCATTTTATTTCGACACCGGCCAACAAATTTTCCTTAGACTGCCATGCCAGGCTTTTCAATGTAAAATCGGCATAAGCCTGTGGACTTAAACTTCTTTCGTTAATTGTAGTGATGCCAGTGTAACCACAATTTGCGACAAACTCCTCAAGCATTAAAGATACATTTAACCCGGCCACTTCATCCTGACTAAAAATATTTGAGTTGCAGGCCAAATCGATCAATGCAAAATCAGCAGGGATCCTTGCCCTGACAACTCGCTTAGAAAGAATGCCATCCGGGGCAACTGCCAATTCAGCCTTGTCCATTAATTCCTGGTATGTCAAAAGTAGTTCCGCAGTGAGGTGTGCATTTTTGTAATAAACCGGGAAACCGTAAATATCCAAAACCTGCTCGTCCTGGTGCTTGATTAAATTTTGATGGGTGAGGTCATAATATTGCCGGATATATTTCCCTGCATCCCCATAGTAATTGTTGATAAAATGGTTCACGACCGAATCGACATTGAGGTAAGGGTCCCAAAGTAACTTGGCAACCAAATATTGTTTTAAATCGGAAAGGTCAGACCACGAATGCCCGCTTCCCTGCTGAAACATCATGTTCACACCATTTTGATGAAAAAACTGGATATTGGGTTGAAGTACATGGAAGTTAGGAAAAGGTGTCAGGTAATTATTGAACTGAACGATGTAATCCCAAGCAAAAATATTGTTGGTTAGCTTGTCCCAATCCTTCATCTCATTTACAAATCCGGCACTCCGTGGATCATCTTCAAGCGGCATCGATCGGTTGCACTCGATGGAGCAAAACATGATATTTACATTGTCGCGTGGCACAATGTTTTTCGGTGCGGAACGGGTGAACTGATAAGCCAGGGTTGAAATTTGCTTTTCAGGAAATACTGCTGCAACATCATTGGCCATTTGAACGTAAGCCCCCGAAATGCTTTCGTACTTATCATAAAGTTTCTGGCAGCCATCACATTCACAATAATTATAACAATCGTTTTGCGACACCGACCAATAAGTTTTCTCTGGTGCATCATCCATCCTATCACCTAGGTTTTGTATGAGTTCCGCCATCAAATCAGGATTACTCAGGCAAAGTTGGCCATCACTCAAACGGCGGCCATTGACAAGCGCATAATATTCGGGATGATCTTCGAAATACGCATCCGGAGGAATTAAATCATCGAAAGTGTGGACAAACATCCCCCAACTGTCGAAGGAGCTTATTTTATGCCAATCGCTAAAATCCCTGTCCCATCGCCCGATAAAATGTGGCACACGAAAATCGAAGGCCGGGTCATACACTTTGGTGATTTCGGGGATAAAAATGTCAGTATATTTTGGGATGTACTCTTCATCAACGGTAAATTTGATGCAGCCTAAAAATTCCTCCAGGAAAGTAGTTACTGCATACAAGTCGCCGATGGGATTTTTCCCGGCAAGGAAAATATTTTGATTTCTGGAAATAATAGCAAAAACATCATCCTTCAAATCATCAGATAGCAGGAACTTATCGTCAGCTTTAAGAAATTGGCATCCAATTGAAATAGAATTCTTTCCCGGTTTTTTCGCTGTTTCAATATTCAATTTTGCCCCACTGATTTTAAACAGGTAATCCTGTAGTTTTTCGGCAGCAGCCAGCGTCAAGGTATCGGCATTTTTTGGGATAACTATTTCAGTTATTGAGGTTCCGTCAGTGACGATGTTGAGTTGGGCAACACTGATAAAACAAATCGAGAAGAATGTCAGGAATACTGATATAGACCTCATAATACAATGGTTTTTACAATAAAAAATGGAGAGCACGATGTTTTTATGAGTCGATCCCCTACGGGGAATAGCTAGGTTTTGTATAAATTTATACTACAATACTAAATCCACTACGTGGAACTCGCCTCGCTGCGAAGCGGGTTCGCCGTAGGCGATTGAGTATTGTAGCAAACTCAATTGTGTTTACATTCTGAGATTCCCCGTAGGGGATCAACAAATTGGTTAAGCGTTTTAATAGACTGATTAGTTACGAAATCTATTCCCAAGGTAATTATATCGTATCCTTCATTCATTGAGATACAGGTTTGATATGAATCATCTATATTATACTTGATCGAAAATCTTTGTATCAATTAACAATTTTTTCATCTCAAATCATTTGCAACATGTTGCAATTCAACAGAGCTAAAATCTTTTCTAATTTCTGACAATCCACCTTCCCAATCGAAAGAAAACTTACGGTCCCATTTCGGAGACTCCTTTTCCATCATTAATGATCTAATATACTTTAACACTTTTTCCTGAATATCTTTAGGTAAGCCCCGTAAACTATCCGGATTAAAATCTGATGTAAAACTTAAGGTTTCCATTTGAATTGTTTGTTACAAAGTTAAGCATTTTCTATTGATACATTTAATTTGAATGAAAAGCTACAACACAGAACTTACCGGCTCAAAACCGGAACCGTCCTCTCCCACTTAAAAATATCATACCTGTTTTTTGGCCGGTGCATTTCCAGCCATTGAAAATTTTTGAGTTTGAGTTCCTGAACGGGGAAACTTTCTTCAGGCGTTAGTTGGGCAACCGGCTTTTCATAATAGTAAATGTCGGCTATCTGGCGGTCTTCGATAAAAATGGACATACTGCTGGCCAATGCTTTATTAATGCCA
>CAZBDF010000522.1:0-3431 GCA_964490385.1 uncultured Lentimicrobiaceae bacterium
ATGGATACAAATTACTTGGTAAGCCTATTCCAAAAACCATTGAGGATGTAGAGGCATTGAGGGAATATTAGAATGTTCAGATAATGATTCTTCTGTTTCAATAAAGGCTCATGTTCACGATTGAATTGCCCTGGCTTTCAAGCCAGGGATTAAAATTCAAAGAGAACACTCCCTTCTTTTTTTAGGTTTTGCCTGAAGGCAAAACCTAAAAAAAGAGGGGGAAAATAAACATGATTTAAAAATTCTCTCCGGCATAAATGCCGGAGCAATTCAAAGAAGATTGCAAAAACTCATTTTCTATGCTGATATTAAACAAATCTGATATCAATAGCCTCGTCAGTCCAAGTGAATTGATGGATGTTTTAACTGAAGCCTTGATCCAACAGGAAGAAGGCAAAGTAATCATGCCCCAGCGCATGCACGCCGGTTTCGATAAGAATATGCTCCTTTTGATGCCCTGCTATGATGGTGATTTTTTTGCAACGAAGATGGTTTCGGTTTATCCTGAAAATCCCTCAAAACAACTTCCAGCCATTTATGGATCAGTAGTATTAAACGATGGCAATACAGGAAAGCCATTGGCCATAATTGAAGGTTCATCGCTTACTGCCCAGCGCACAGGAGCTATCGGAGGAATTGGAATCCGGCACACAACACCTGAAAATATCAGCACTGTTGGATTGATAGGTGCCGGTGTGCAGGGATATCATCAGCTCATTTATGCGTGCAGTTCACGGCCTGTGAAATCTGTTCGCATCTTTGATCATAAGCCCGGTTCCTCAAAAAAAATCATCACCAAACTAAAAAGCGATTTCCCAAAAATTGAATTCGCAATCGCTAATGCTGTGGAAGCACTCCTCAAGCATTCACAATTAATTATAACAGCCACTGCATCCGCAACGCCAGTTTTACCAGACAAACCGGGATTGCTCATTGGAAAACATTTTATCGCTGTTGGTTCATATACACCAAAAATGCAGGAATTACCTGATAAGTTGTTTTGTTTAACTGATCAGATTATTGTTGACACCGAGCATGCCGTTCATGAAAGTGGTGATGTAATCAATCCGATAAAAGCAAAGCAGATAAGTAAAGAACAAGTGATTCCCATCTCAAAGATAATCTCAGGAAAAGTTGGTTTATCAGCCACATCCACCACAATATTTAAATCGGTTGGAATGGCCTTGTTTGATTTGGCTGCGGCAAAATATTTTTACCAGAAGGCAGTGAAGAATAAAGTTGGGACTGATGTAAATTTCATCGATTAAAAACACCGAGACCTGGAAGGTTTGGCCTTTAGAGGTAATACTTATGTTTATAATCCATTAGCTCTTAATAAATAAAACCTTCCAGGTCTTACAGCCAAACAACCCAAAACCATGACACTCAAAAAATTCAACTGGAGGCCACCCAAGCACTGGCTAAAAATCAAAACTGTTGATTTGCACACAGGCGGCGAACCATTGCGCGTTTTTATTGATGGCCTTCCCGAAATTAAAGGAAATACTATTCTAGAAAAAAGAAGGTATTTCCACGATAATTTCGATTACATCCGCACAGGCACCATGTTCGAACCACGCGGCCACGCCGATATGTACGGTGCCATTATTACCGAAGCAACAACTCCAGATGGTGATTTGGGAGTATTTTTCATGCACAACGAAGGCTACAGTACCATGTGTGGCCATGCCATGATTGCGATTGGAAAAATGCTTATTGAAAGCGGAATGCTAATTAAAAGTGATGATGATCCTGAAATCAGGATTGATGCGCCCCCGGGAAGGATTACCCTTAAAGTAAAAAAGGAAAGTAATAAGGTCATCTCCACTTCTTTTAAAAATGTTCCTTCCTTCATGCTAATGGAGAATCAACAAATTGAAGTTCCCGGAATTGGCGACGTAAACTTTGATATTGGCTATGGAGGCGCTTTTTATGCCTACGTTCAGGCCAAACCACTGGGACTAAAGTTGGATGGCTCCGATTACAATAAACTCATCGATTACGGCGAAAGGATTAAATATGCTGTGATGGAAAACTTCGAGATCAAACATCCTTTCGAAGAAGATCTGGGTTTTTTGTATGGAACTATTTTTATCGGTGATGCTTATGATAGCAGGAACCACAGCCGTAATGTTTGTGTTTTTGCTGAAGGTGAAGTTGACCGATCACCAACGGGATCTGGCGTTAGCGGACGTGCTGCAATTCATCACGCCAAAGGTGAATTGAAAGTTGGAGAAAAAATTACCATCGAAAGTATTTTGGGTACTACTATGGATGTGGAGATAATCGAAGAAACGACCTACGGTCTGCACAAGGCAGTAATCCCTGAAGTTAGCGGAACAGCTTTCTTTACCGGAAAAAATGAGTTTTGGTTTGACCCTGAAGATCCTTTAAAGGAAGGGTTTATTTTTAGGTAGTGGCTGCAAGAAAACTCCGATAACGTTTTCATGTCAGCCAGCTGGTGGACGATGGAAAGCTTCCCAGCCTGGCCTCGACTTTCCAAGGTCCTTAAAGTTGCTAAATGGTTAAAATGCCCGAACGGCCCGGACACGCTGGTTGCCGGACTTTCCGGAGATGTAATTGGCACCATGAGTGAAAGTATATTTCCAAGCGTTGTGTGCATTATACTGCGAAGAACTCCAATAACCGGTTTCCACAAAACCCCCAATCCCGATACGTTTCAATTTTTCGTACATTAGTCCCAATTCTCCAGTGGAAGGCAAAAACCAATCGTTGTAACCATTCAAAACCAAGTCATCGCAAATCCTGGCGGCAATACCGGGTTCGCTGCAAGCAGCCACAATGAGTGCCGTATTTGCTGCCCCATAACCAAAATATGAATAAGTACCACTAATTGATGACCCGCTGCACCCCCATTTGGCACCTCCACTCTGGTCACTTTCGGCGCATACCAGTCCTCCACCAAAGCCATCAAGATAAAAAACTATCCCACCTTCGATAACCATCCCAACCCCAAGTGCAAGGGGATCTTCAATACTGTTTGATTTGTATGAACCTACATAAGAGTGAAGGCGGTATGTATAATAATTGTTAGACAAATTGATTGTAATGTCTGTAAAAAAATTCTGTCCGGCATTCAAAGTAGCAAACCCCTCCTCCCAGAAGTATTGATTATTTAGCTTTCTGTCAATAATAATTCCTTCGTGACCGGTGAAGTTGTAATTCCAGTTTAAGGTAACTGAAGTAGTAGAAACTGTTGTGAAATTCAAATTTTCAGGAGATGGAACAGTGGCATCAAAAAACCTTTCAATCCACAAAGAAATATAGTTACCAACATACGCACAAACCCTGTAATAATACTGTGTATTAAGTTCAAAATTGCTATCATCAATACTATTTCCGGTAACCTGTGCCAATTGCGCCCAATCCCCACCTTCGTGTTTCCTTTCAATAATAAATCCATCTTCTCC
>CAZBDF010000523.1:0-3414 GCA_964490385.1 uncultured Lentimicrobiaceae bacterium
TTGCAATCTTGTATAAGAACAGAGCAAGGTGTATTTTTTCAGTGTATAAAACAATCTCGATTTTATAGTTCCCTTTGGCAACTCAAGTATTGCGCTTATTTCTTCAATGCTCAAACCTTCGCGGTATTTAAGCAGAAAAGCCGTACGGTGCATTTCGTCAAATTCATTGAGGCAATTAAAAATGTCTTCAACCTGGCAGGGCCATTCTTTTGGGTCCGTCTCATCCTGAACAAAGCAATCGGTATTTTCTACTCTTTCAATAATGTTCCGGATGTTCCTGCTTCGGTATTCGTTTTTGCACATGTTATGGGCGATGCTGAAGATCCAGGTCGGGAATTTTCGCTTCAGGTCAAAGAGCTGTGGTTGATCAATTAGCTTAAAAAAAAGGTCTTGTAAAAAATCCTGGGACAGTTCCCTGTCGTTCCCCAACATGCGGTAAAAATAATATAGCATACGATCGCTATATCGTGTGTACAACTCATCAAAAGCTTTTGAGTTCCCGTTAATCATTGCCTCAACAAGCTTTTCGTCGGTGAAGTCCGCAATATTTGGTGGCTTGAATTTAAACATCGGCACCTCGTTTTTTGCACATTATCGAGCACCCGATTACGACAAAAGCTACTACAATAACTATTGGGGCAACAGTAATTTTCCAAAAACTATATGTGTCAGTACCCAGGGTCATAATTACAAATCCGGTAATCAACAATACTAGTCCGATTATTAACGTGTTTTTTGAAATTCGAATATGTTCCATAAGCAGTTTTTCACACTCAGGTACACGCATAAATTGAAAGGTTCAAATTATTTTCAACTTTTTTTTGCAAATGAATTTGAATTGTAAAACTAATACTTAATTCTACACTGATAGTCATGTTTTATAGCAATTTAACAACTACATGCGTCAAAGCCAAATTGTGGTGCATCTCAAATATCAATTGGCCTACTTTTCTTTTTATCAACAAAACATTGATTATCCCAAAAAAACATACTTTCGCAGCCTTAAGCTATGAAAAAAATGAATATCATTATTGCGGGTGACGGGGAGGTAGGATTTCACCTTGCGAAGTTATTGACGGACGAAAACCACGACATTACAGTGGTTGACCCGCACACAGATTTGCTTAAACTTGTCGAGGCACACACCGACCTGATGACGATTGCCGGCAATTCAACATGTATTTCGGTGCTCGAACGTGCCCAGGTCAGAAAGACGGATTTGTTGATTTCTGTCGTTCACGACGAACAAATCAACCTGATGACCTGCATTATTGGTAAAAAGCTTGGGGCAAAACGAACCATTGCCCGCGTAACCAATACAGAATATCTGGCACCCAAAAACCAGGAAATTTTCAAAAGCCTTGGCGTTGATCACCTGGTATGCCCGGAAAGGCTTGCAGCCGAGGAGATTTCCGATTTGCTCAAGCAATCGGCTGCTACCGAAACTTTTGACTTTACTGGTGGTAAGCTTAAGTTATTCCTTATCAAACTTGATGAAAATGCAAAGGTGGTCGGAAAAACACTGGATCAGATTGCAACGGAATTTCCATTTCTGGATTTCAGGGCCATCGCCATTCACCGCAATTCACAAACCATCATCCCCAGGGGCAATGATGAATTTAAGGTAAACGACCTGGCCTACGTGATCACCCGGCCAGATGGGATAGAAACCTTAATGCGCCTGGGTGGTAAGAAACCTTTCGAAATCCATCATGTGATGATTGTTGGGGGCGGGAGGATCGGGCAAAAAACCGTGGTTAGGATGGGGGATGCCTATAATATTAAGTTGGTAGAACTTGACAGAAACCGTTGCCTAAGCCTTACCGATGAACTTCCCGATTCGCTTGTGATCAATGGTGATGCACGCGACATAGAGTTGCTTAAGGAAGAAGGTATCGAAAATATGGATGCATTTATTGCTGTAACCGATAATTCGGAAACCAACATATTAACCTGCCTTCATGCCAGGAAATTTGGCGTTAAGAAAACCATTGCCCTGGTTGAAAACATCGATTATATCGACATTTCGCAAAATATTGGCATCGACACCATCATCAACAAGAAATTGATCACTGCCAGTTATATTGCTCGTTTCACCATGGGTTCACATGTTACTTCCACCAAGGTTTTACATGGTATCGATGCAGAAGTATTTGAATTCGTCGTAAAAGCGGATTCGCCAATAACCAAAAAGCCCATCCGAAAACTTAAATTCCCTGAAAATGCCATCATTGGAGGAATTATCCGTGGTGAAGAAAGTTTTATTGCTGTGGGTAATTTTAAGATGCATGCCGGCGACAGGGTGGTTGTTTTTTCGATGCCATCAGCCGTTCATAAAGTTGACAGGTTCTTTAATTAGTTGTGTGTGCCGAAGCAAAGCTTCGAGCATGCCCGACCAAAGGTCGGCATTTTGATTTTAGTGAGACCTGGAAGGTTTGGCCTATAAAATCATAAAACGCTTTGAACAAAAGTCCGTTTACTTATTAAGTTAAAACCTTCCAGGTCTTCGGGTGGAGTTTTGTTTTTTGGATTTTGATCTTTGTATTTTTGTTATCTAAAAAAAATCATTTAAGTCAATTACTATTTAATATGCCCTGGAGCAAAAGATTAAATATTGGACTCATTTTTCGCATTATCGGCATTTTGCTGGTGATTGAAGGTGTGTTTATGCTCACTGCTCTTCCATTTTCAATTTACTATAGCGACCAGCCTTTCCAATGGGCATTTTTTGACCAGGAGCATGATTTTTGGCCTTTATTGATTTCAGCAATTATTACCGCAGGTATGGGTGGATTGCTCTATATTATTGCAGGTCGGGATGTTAAAAAAAACCTGGGCAAACGAGAAGGTTATATCATAGTTTCGCTGGCTTGGATTATCATTTCATTGTTTGGTGCTATCCCTTTTATTTTAAGTGGAGCTATTTCGAATTATACTGACGCATTTTTCGAAACTATTTCTGGCTTTACGACCACCGGGGCATCCATCCTCAACGATATCGAAAGCGTTTCTAAGGGCTTGTTATTCTGGCGGTCGATGACCCACTGGATTGGTGGCATGGGAATTATTGTGCTATCGCTGGCTATTCTTCCCTTTTTGGGGATTGGTGGCATGCAGCTTTTTATGGCCGAAGTTCCCGGCCCCACACCGGATAAATTACACCCAAGAATCACTGCTACTGCCAAGCGTTTATGGGGCATTTATGTTTTACTCACAATTTTGCAAACAGGGCTGCTTATGCTTGGGGGGATGAACCTTTTTGATGGACTTTGCCATGCATTTGGAACAATGGCTACCGGGGGATTTTCAACGAAGAACACAAGTATCGCCGGTTTCTCTCCATACATTCAATATGTCATTACCATTTTCATGATCCTTGCAGGAACTAATTTTACCCTGCACTATCTTGCCCTT
>CAZBDF010000524.1:0-3411 GCA_964490385.1 uncultured Lentimicrobiaceae bacterium
TTGGAGGGGGAGCAGGCCAATTAGTTGGCTTTTGCCCTTTCGCCTCTAAATGTTTGGTTAGCGCAATATGCATTTTGTGCCACTTGGTCTGAATTTCAGGATCTAACTTAAAACCATCTCCAATTATACCTGTCTTTGGTAAAAGGTTAGTCATTTCGCTATCCCATGAGGCGGGCAAACTGTTGGGCTTGTATTGATAATTGTACATTTCATATTGGAAATTCGAAGCAGTACCGTTGGGATTGCCTGCGCCTAACACTCCATCCGCGTCATAGTAAACCGCGTATTTTGCGTTGAACTCCTTGATTTCGATGAGACATCGAATATGAGCGCCATCATCATCGGTAACAAACAGCAATTGACTACGGGTGTCACTCTCCGGATCAAGAAGGGCTTTATCAATTGAGTTTCCCTGAATCGGGTAGGTCGCTTTTAGCTCCTCAAGGTCCATCCCAATAATCGAAGCGATTGTAGGGACTATGTCAATTAATCCTGCAAGACCAGTACACTCTTTCCCCTGTGGCAAAAAGGGTGCTGAAAAGGTCATGGGTATCAGGAGGGTTTCATTGTAAACCTGACAAGCTTTCTCTATCATTCCTCCCTGGGCCATGGCCATCTCACCATGATCAGCCAGCCGAACAATAAGCGTGTTATTCTTCAAATTACCCGGATTGTTTTCCATTGCGGCAACAACATCACCTAACAAAGCATCGCTAAGCGTGTGCAGATAAGCGTAAAAGCGGACATATTCGTTGGCATCATCCTCATCGAAAGAGACTTGCCAAACCGACCGCCATGTTGCCTGGATTGTGGGCTTATTAAATAGTTGCTCTTGCGAAAGGTTAAAACTTTCAGGTGTCGTCAACTCTTGGAAACGAGCTTCGTTCCAAGGATAAACTCCATCAGCATTTTTTTTAAAACCGGCAACCTCAAGGTTGTCTGGATAGGCCCAGATATCATGCGGATTCAATAGAGATACCACTAAGAAAAATGGATTGGTCTTATCCTGGTTTGGCTTGTAATCATTAAGAAAATCGACAGCATTCTTAACCTCGGGTTGAGGATAGCTTACTCCCTTTACTACCCGCTCATCATTTCCACCAACTCCGGCACCTAATGTATATAGGAATGGGTCGTCTTTAGTGAGATACCCTGTTGCCATGGCAGTGCCGAATTCCTGTGAAGTCCAGCCAGAGAATCCGTAGATAGATTCCATGTCGATATTGTTTTGCTGTAAGGTTCCTTCAACAGCTTTTTGCTGTTCAACAGATAGACCTTTCACAAAGTCTGCATCAAGATGCCACTTACCTTTATAGGCAAGCTCGTAATTTATTCCGGGCGGAAGTAACTCCTTGTTTTGCAGCATATCAGCTATAGTGGCCAGAGGCAAAGCCTTTTCGTTTCCGGGGAGTTGGATATCTTGCCCCATGAGTAGATCGTTGCCAACATCAATTACACCGTTGAGTGTGGGATAAGTACTGGTGAACAATGTTGCACGACTTGGAGAACACGCGGTTGTGGCGGTCATTGCATTTGGAAATGTTACACCACTGGATTGAAGCTTGTCAAGGTTTGGTAAGTTGCGTTTAACCCATCCTTCCGGAAAATGCTGTGTAGTTCGTTGCTGGTCAGTGATTAAAATCATTATATTTGGTTGACTCGATAAGCCTCCCCAATGAGATTCATTTGTTGTAACACTCTTTTTCCGATCAGGTTTTTTATCATCGTTATTACCACTTGCAATAAATGTGAATAAAAGCAATGCTGCCACGAGAAAATTTAATTTTTTCATAATAAAATAGTTTTGCATAATAAAATAATTTAAAGTTTATAGTTTATCTTGAGAATTATAAAATGGTATTTGACACCTAAATAAATTTGTAACTAATCAGTCTGATAAAAGACTGTAAATATTATAACAATCCATAGCCCCGACTTTTAAGTCGGGGGATAATGAATTTAAGGATACCCATCCTCCTCCGATTTCGCTAAAAATGCCTGTGGCATTTTTAGCGAAATCGGAGGAGGATATTCAATTCTACAATTCCTTCCCTGCCCTAAAGGACAGGGCTATGGATTCTTTTTCAATTAAACCTATTCTTTCAAATTGATGCAACTGATTAGTTACATAAATTTTAGTCCATTTTCTACAGTGTAATAGAAACACAAATTGCTCCTCGATTAAATGTTTATTCTCCCCCGCAATCCAAATACAGCAATAAAATCTGTATCAGGATTTAAAGCTGGATTGATCAGTAATTGAATATCTGGCATAATTGTGATAATTTTCATCAAATGTAAGCGATAATAGAGTTCCATCGTGTACTGATCTTTCAGCTCCTGACCAAATGTGGATTTGGAAGGGTTTCCCCAACTGAGCGCTAATGCAAGTTGGTTGTTATTATCAGGAAAGTGATAACCTACGCCAACGTCCACTGATCCGGATAAAAACGTTCTACTTTTGTTAGCATAGCCACCACGAACGAATGGTTCCCAACGATCGTCGATCATGTGGCACAACGACAAATTCAGGCCCCATCCTTCAGGGATCCCGGCTTCTTTTCTTGCATCAGCATGCCAATAGGTTAAATGCATATTGTCGGAAAAACGGTTTTTATAACTTCCAATCCAGCCAACTTCTACATGAGAAAAATATTCAGCTTCGCCGAAGAAGCTTTCAAAACTTTGCAATGGTTTGCTTGGGTTGCCATTGGCATCTTCCAAACCTGCCAAAATGTAAATATTCTCTGTAATCATTGCACGCACAGTAGCTCCCAAACCCTGGAGAGGTATCGGGATTGTGGCTCCAGTCGAAAAGGTCAAGTTGGAAGCATCATTCCATGGGTTTGCGAGGCCATAGATATTCAAATAATCGGTGACCTCCACAATTCCAATCATAAAAGACAATCTGTTTTTAAAAAAATGTTGTTGCCAGTAAAAATTGGTTATTCCCCAACCCATATCGTTAAAGGTTATGGATGTTAGTCCGGCATAACCAATTTCTGAGGCCAGCGATTGGGGTACAATAAACTTTCCATAGCTGTGCCTGTTTTCCACTTTAAAGACCAGGGATCCGGTATTGTCGGATTTCTTTCCAATTAGATCCCATGAGCCAAAGACCCTGAAAACACCACTAAATGCCGATTTTTTTCCTCGACTGGCAGTTGCTATCTGGTAATCCGAGAAATAATCAATTACATAGGAAAACCCACTACTTTTCTTCAGCTTGCTTTTAAAGTCAAAGTAGGATTGGAAAATTATTGCTTCATGTGATTCATCCCGTTTTATCTGTTCTTGAACGCTGGAGGGACCACCAAATACCTTATCTGCTTTTATTGTGTCGCTTTGATTTGTTTGCTGACTATAGCCGGATGTGTAGAATATCGGTGTCAGGAATAAAAGCAATAGTAT
>CAZBDF010000525.1:0-3381 GCA_964490385.1 uncultured Lentimicrobiaceae bacterium
ATATAATTGCGGTTAGGATTATGGAATTCGATACAACGGTCGAATTTAAAGGCCGTAAAGATGTGATATTGCGAGCATATGCTGTTGCATCACACCATGCTAACGAAGAGAAAATCTCACTGGCTAATATTGTAATCGCCCCTAACCTAAAAGGCATTCCATTAATGAGTGGTAAAGACAATGAAAAGATGTATAAACTGGGTGTACTTGCTGCAAAAGAAATGCTCCCTGAAATAAAATCCGAACTTAAGAAAAGGGATATACTTAAATAGGATGTCCGGTAATGCTGCGAAGATTAAAATGTATGCCGGTGGGCCAGTTTGGTTCAGTGGTTTTTTTACGAATACTATCAGACAGTTGCCCGTTTACAATTTTAGAAAATGGATATTAATAACATGACGATATTATTAAAAATGCACGTAAACCGACTGACAGCCAATGCCTTTAAGTTCACTTTTTTTTTAAAGAAAAAAGTTAAGTGTTAATCGTTATTGGTTAAACGAAGTAAAAATTATTCCAGAAGGACTCAAACTTCTAACATTTTTCTATTAAGCAACAGCCCTTTCGTTAATGCTCTACTACCAATTTCACATTCGGAATCTTCAATCCATCCAATCTGAGCTGCACGAAATAAACCCCGGCATCCAATCCACTTGTATTGATTAGCATTTGAGTATTACCAAATTGAGTCATCCTATAATTAATATATTCTATCAATGACCCCTTCAAATCAAAAATAGATATCGATAGGTTTCCTGGTTCGCTATGGTTCAGGGATATCTTAGTCTGACTTTTACAAGGATTTGGATAGCAAGTAGCAGAAACCCGATTCATCTCAGTGTTCTCTTCCAGTCCTACGGTTGGGTTTCCCTTTTCACCATAAACCCCGGTGTGTCTTACGTTGTATTGCAAAACAGGAAGCACAGCCAGTTCCTCGTTGTAAGCAACACCTGCATCCCAAAGATAAATCCAACTTTGCAAAGTGTTGCTTTCATAGCCTCCCCCATTCAGATTGAGCATACCATCACCATTTACATCCAGCACCATTGGATTGATAAAAAAGGAAGTTCCTTCCACATCAAGCGGCCAGCCGTCCATCATTGTGCCGTCGTGGTTGTAGCCATTGTAAATTCCATTCCCGGTATTATCATCAAACATCAACTCAAGCATATTATCTCCATCGAGATCAGCTACTATAATCTGAGAATTTACCGCCCATATCGGCCCAATCGGGAAACCGGGCAAATCTTCTCCGTATTTGTCCCAGACATAAACATAATCAGATTCAACACCCGAAAGCACCTGGTCGCCAACAGCAATATCTAAACTATTATCACCATCAATATCGGCAACAGCAACGGGCCCGTAAATCCAATTGGGAACATATTGAGGCCAACCCGGGTAGGCAGTCCCGTCACTTTTAATGATATGAACAGCTCCGTTTCCTGATGTCGTTGAATGATCGCCAACAAGTATTACCGGATTTCCAAAACCCTCCAAATCGGCAATTACCGGGCTTGAATAGGAAAATACCCTATCGGTACCCGGTTCATATGGAAAGCCAGGCAGGGTATCGCCATGGATGCTAAAAGCCCAAACTTTGTAATAGGATTCAGCAATGATTTCGGGAACATTATCACCAGTAATATCGCCAACAGCAACCGAAGAAGCAGGGATATAATCCATTACTACAGGCCAGCCCTCCATAATACTGGCATCTCCGTGGTAAACACACACTTTTCCATCGGGCCATTTCCGCAATTCAACGATGATTTCCATGGTACCGTCATTATCCAGGTCGGCAAGGACAGGTGTTTTTGTTGGGCCACCATCGCAATAAATGGGGAAACCTGTCACCGATTCACCGTTCCTTTCAAAGGCATAAATCCTTCCTGTATTCCCGGTACCGGGCTGGCGGCACGAAACCACGACTTCTTCATAGCCATCGCCATCAATATCACCATAGGCCGGTGCGCCATATTCGGGACTGCTGCTGACGGTTTTGGGCCAACCATCCACATGGGATCCATCCACGTTAAAAGCATAGGTTTTTGTACCGATGTTATAAATAATTTCCAGTTCAGGATCGTCATCAAGATTACCATACACCCCACCACTGCTTGTGGACCCGCTTTCCTTTACCGGCCAGCCGTCCATTACAACCACCGATTCACCGAAAACGGAATACTGCAAAGGTTTCATACTTTCATCCACCAGAAGAAAGCCCTCGACATCAGCATACTTTTCGTAAGCTGCCGGATTTGGGATTTCGTCGATGTGGAGTAGTTTTTTTTGGGCAAACATTGCCAAACAAGAAATTGATAAGATTATCGTAAAGATGGATTGTAAAGTTCTTGAATTCATGTTACCTCCTTGTTTAATATTTCTGTTTAGTAATTTTAACCTTCAGACTATTTATTCAAATTCAATTGGCATTACAAACTCAACAGGAACAGGTTCGCCCGCCTGCTGACCAGGAATCCAATCGGGAATTTCTTTAAACATCTCCAAAACCACCTCATCGCAGCCATACCCTAAACCCTTGATAATCTCAGGGTTTTTCACCTGCCCGTCAACGTCAACCAGAAACTTCACGATTACGGTACCTTTAATATCATTGTCCTTTGCCTGCTGGGGATAATAAAATTTTGAGTTCAAATATTCTATTAAATCATCCTGCCCGCCCGGGAAAAATGGTTGTGCTTCCTTAACAGTAAAAAACTGATCTTTTTGCGGATATCTTTCCCATCGTGGTGTAAACATTTTATCCAATCGCTTATAATCACGCTTCCTGTAAAAGCTGGAAACCTCCAATTTTTCAATCTCATCAAAAAACCCAGTATTAACAATGTAATGTAGGAGCTCTGGTTTATCATATTCAGTTTGCCCATCACCTCCTTGGTTTTTCAGCCCCGACTTGAGCACACCTTTTTTATATTTTTCTTTAAAAACAAAAACCCCATCCATGATGATCCATGTCCCAGCAAGAAGTGAATCCTTGATTTCACCTTTTATTACAACTCCATCCCTGATAACATCAATTATCCCGGACCCATTTGCAATTATTGGATTATTTGAAGGGTCATTCCACTGGATTATTTTTAAGGCGCCATTGTCAATTTTCAATTGGATTTCTATTTGCTTGTCTATTTCTGAATAGGTGGTCATTTTGCGTACCTTTCCTAAATAATATTCTACCTCATAGTAGGGATTTCCTTCATAACTGAAGGTAGAAAAAAGGCCATGCTTCAGGTTATTAATATAAGCCCCACTTGATAGGATCCTGCTTGTGCCGAAATAATAATCCTGAAAATTTCCAAGAGGAAATGCAATGGCTGTATCATACAAGCAAATCCTGTAAAAATCAGCAAATTCCTTAAC
>CAZBDF010000526.1:0-3330 GCA_964490385.1 uncultured Lentimicrobiaceae bacterium
ATGTTGGAAATACTGGATGAAAAACCATTGATTATTTTTTCGACAGCTTATGATGACTTTGCCATCAAGGCTTTTGAGCACAGTGCCGTCGATTACCTGTTGAAGCCATATAGCCAGAAACGGTTTTCTGAAGCAATAAGCAAAGCAATAAATAAAATCCGGCAGGGTAGTACAGCTCAAAATGAAATCCAGGACTTAAGGGGCAATTTGGAGCATTCGCAAGAATATTTAAGACGTGTGGTGATCAAATCAGGCTCGAAGGTGATTGTGCTACCAGTTGATGAAATCCACTACCTGGAAGCTTCTGATGATTATGTGGAGGTTCATACTGCCCGCAACCAATACCTCAAACAACAGACAATGAATTACTTTGAACAGCATTTAGATCCAGATTTGTTCATCAGGGTGCACCGGTCTTTTATGGTGAGTATTCCACAAATATCTAAACTCGAACCTTATTCAAAAGATAGTTTTGTATTGCTGCTCAAAAACGGGAAAGAAGTAAATGTTAGTAAAAGTGGTTATAAAAACCTGAAGGAACGGTTGGGGTTTTAGTGTCCCGAAAAGTGGAAAATTTTAATTTTCGTAACTTTTCGAGGATGTTCCGAATCCTCGGATTCGTGAATCCGGGACTCGAAAAACTATGAAATCAAAGATTTCTGGTTTTTCGGCATTTAGCGTTTTGCGTTCAAAGTTAATTCAGTGTTGAAAATGGAATTGATAAACATTCTATTCAACAACTCACCCCTCACTATTCACCAATCACTTTTCACCCCTCACTATTCACCCCCGCAGTGGCGGGATTTCGCTTCGCTCAACATTCACTAATCACCATTTAAACATTTGTAACCAGTTTAAACCCAATTCCGTGCACGTTAATCAATTCCACGGTTTCATCCTGCTTCAAAAACTTTCTCAATTTGGTGATATAAACATCCATGCTCCGTGCGTTGAAATAGCTGTCGTCGTTCCAAATTTCCTTTAGGGCATAGCTACGGTCCAGCACTTCGTTAAGGTGCATAGAGAGCAGTCGGAGCAAGGCAGCCTCCTTGGAAGTAAGTTTTTGCTCTCGGTCTTCAATCTTCAGCAATTGGCGGTTAAAATCGAAAGTGTATTCACCAATCTTAAACACGTTGCTGCGTATTTCACCGGCTTTTTTTGCATTCGAACGCCTGAGGATAGCTTGCATTCTTACCAGCAACTCTTCCATACTGAAAGGTTTGGTAATATAATCATCGGCACCCACCGAGAAACCCATTAATTTATCTTCCTGCATCGACTTGGCAGTTAAAAACAAAATGGGTACGGTTTTGTCTTTTTCCCTGATTTCCTTCACCAGGGTAAAACCATCTTTTACAGGCATCATCACATCAACAATACAGAAGCCATATCCACCCTTTTCGTGGGCATTAAAGGCTTCCTGACCATTAACGCACAAGGTTGTTTCGTACCCTTTAACTTCAAGGTAAGATTTTAAAACACTGCCAAGATTTTTGTCGTCCTCGGCCAGTAAAACTTTTATTTTTTCAGTGGACATAATTGCAAAAAATTTAAGTTTGGGTAATTTATAAGGCGTAAAATTAACATATTTTTAGAAATCAAAAAATAAATTTGATTTTAGCCTGCGGTGTGGGGTAGTGAAACGATAAATTTGGAACCCTTTTTTACTTCACTTTCAACGGTCACCTTACCGCCGTGGCGTTCAATAATGGCTTTAACATAACTCAGGCCCAGCCCAAAACCTTTTACGTTGTGGATGTTTCCGGTTGGTACCCGGTAAAGCTTGTCAAAAATTTTCTTTTGATTTTCTTTGCTAATACCAATTCCGTTGTCTTGTATAGTGAGCGTAATACCCTCATCAATATTTTTAGTGCTGATCACTATTTCCGGTTTTCGGGGCGAGTATTTATTGGCGTTATCAATAAGGTTGGACACAACGCTGGTAAAATGCATCCTATCAGCAAAGATTACAGTTTTTGTGGCATTATAATCTTTGATAATCCGTCCGTCTTTAACTTCAACATGAATACCTATAGTATTGATGACGTGATCGATGAGCTGGTGGATATCGATCTTTTCCTTTTTAAGTTTAAATTCACCGGATTCGATTGTAGCAGCCTGCAAGATTTTTTCAGCAATACCTCCGAGCCTCTTATTTTCTTCATTAATGACATTGAGATAATTTTCGGCAAGTAGTTCATTTTTTTTGATCTCATCTTCGCTCAGGGCCTCACAAGCCAGCGATATCGTGGAAATGGGTGTTTTTATTTCGTGGGTCATGTTGTTAATAAAATCATTCTTCATTTCCGATAGTCGTCGTTGCCACACAATCACCCGGATAATATAGATAAAAATCATCATGATGATAATGATGAGGATGAGTGAAATGAGGATAATAGAAGCCATTTGCTTCAATAAAAACCTGATTTCATAGGGAAAATAAATCATTAAATAATCAGGTGCATTATTGATGCCGCTGGGATGTATGGTAAACACGAAACTATCGTCCTTTAGTTTAGCATTGTGCTGACCAGAGCTTTCAAGGATCATTTTATTTTTTGAAGTGCTATAAATGCCATACACAAACTGGGTTGAAATCCCCTGATTTTTCAACTCAGTTATCAGCAAGGAGTCCAGCAATTGCTGATCGAGCAATCTTTCGATATCAAATGGCTTTCCGTTGTTTGCCATTTTATAAAGCATTTCATTGGCCATAAACGATTTTCGCATCAGCTTTTCGATGTCGCTGGGATGTTCGATATTTTGCATCTCGTTGTAAAGGATGTTATTTATCGAATCCATCGTTTTGATGTAAGTGCTCATCTGGGCTTGCGAATTGATGGTTTCCTGAAGCCTTTGATATGCCATTGCCTGCTCCAGTTTGGAAATCACTTTGGACGCAGCACCATTTACTTTGCCCTCAAAATTCGTCCGCTCCACCGTCATGGCGTTTCTCACCCAGTACAACTGAACAGCCGTAAGGCTTAGTAGTACAAACGATACAACTGCTACAATGAGTTTAATCAGGCCTTTATTCATGATTGTTTAACAACGTGGTAAGAAACATGTCAATATCAGAGTTTCGCTAAAAGGCACAAAAATATCCCTGAATGTATCTCAAAATCAACGATTAACTTTATTTAACGTTTATTTATTTCTTTTAACTTGACAAAGGGTCTCCCGGCGTCGTATATTTGCGTATTGCATAGACCATACGTTCTTTACGCCAGATATTCTTAATGGTTTGTGCATTGTGCTAAAGATTTCTGATTCATAAATTTTGGTTTTTGGTTTTGAGGTGCAGCCGTTCTGGCTGCACTTTTTTTATTC
>CAZBDF010000527.1:0-3330 GCA_964490385.1 uncultured Lentimicrobiaceae bacterium
CCAGGAAATATGGAACCGGCCAAAAGCCCTGTCCCAATATTGAGGCTGTTGTATTTGCCCGAATAATGTAAACCCAGGTCAACCGGTCCAAAAAAATCACCGACCTTATATCGGTTCAGTTTGTAAAATCCTGTGTGTGCATCTAATAAAAGAACTTTTTGAACGGTGTCCTTCATAATCTCCTGTATTAAAATCTTAAAACTTACTCCGCCTTAACCTGCACAATTTTACCATCATCACTAATTCGAACGATTTCTGTAAGGTGGTTTTTTGAAACTTGCATCCTATAAACCGACCCGGGCATTCCGGGCGCCTCTATCCGCTCTTTATAATTTGACCAATTCCATGCAGCATATTCGGTTGCTTCCAATGACTTTTTTACTTCATCCGGCAAATGGTAAACCTTAGTCCTGGTTTCAAACCAAATCCCATATCGGTTGAATATAGCCCTGCTGTCATCGTAATCGTTTTTAAATTCCACTTCATAGTTGGCTGCCTCGTTGAATTTGTAAACCACAACTGTCCTGTTCTGATACCAGTTACTATAGTATGAGGGCCCATAATCCTGGTACCAGTAGGTAATGTTGGTTACATACCACATTTTTATAAATGCCTCAGGATACCTTCTTTTAAATTCAACCCTCACTTTTTGCGGGACATCAACTGCATCCACCATTTGCCGATAACTCCTTTCGCTTTGGCCGTAGGAAATTACAACAAACGATAGGGAAAGAAACAGAAAAATTGTTTTTATCATTTTATGCTTATTTTGAATGATACATCCACGTAATTATTATTATTGTTAGATTTTATTCGTTGAATGAAATGTTTGTTTTATTGTGTCAATAGTTTCTTCGAAAGTACTTCATTTTTATCTATTCCACTACATTATTAAATATTCAGAATAAAAAGCACTAGCATTCGTTTTTAAGCGATTTTTACAGAAAATTACAATTTAGACTACTAAAAATGAAAACATTAATTTCGTTTGTGTTCATGATTTTTGCAATAACTGCTTCGTGTCAAGAAATAGAAGAGATTCCTTCACCAGATTATAGTCAGTTGCCCCTTTCGATTGATGATGTTAAGCCACTCAGAAGTTTGATTGATACAGCGTTTCAGGACAAGCTCATCGCAGGGCTGAATAAAAATAAAAAATGGAAACGCCTGATTGAACAAAAAAAGATGGCGGTGGGGCTTGTTGATTTGCAAGATCCAATGAATATGAAGTATGCCAGGGTGAACGGCAATGTGATGATGTATGCCGCCAGTTTGCCAAAAATTGGAATTTTACTTGCCGCCGAAGATGCCCTTGAAAAAGGGGAGCTTGTGGATTCGGATGAAATTCAGAACGATCTCAAATTAATGATCAGTAAATCAGATAACGCAGCATCCACGCGTATGATCGACCGCCTTGGTTACGATAAAATTGAAGCGGTGCTGACCGATCCAAAATATGATTTATACGATGAGGATTATGGTGGGGGTATTTGGGTTGGAAAACGTTATGCCAAAACAGGAGCAAGACACCCCGAACCCTTAAAAGGACTCAGTCATGCAGCTACCGTATCGCAGGTTTGCCGGTATTATTACATGCTCACTTATGGAAAGCTTGTAAGTTTCGATCGCTCCAAAATTATGCTTGACCTGATGATTGACCCCAAACTGCATCATAAGTTTGTAAACACACTTGAGCAGGTAGCACCAAAGGCAAAAATTTTCAGGAAGTCGGGAACCTGGAAAAACTTCCATACCGACTCGGTGCTTGTTTGGGGACCCGAAAGGCGTTACATTCTTGTTGCACTCATTGAAGATGCAGATGGTGAAAAAATATGCCGGGATCTTGTGCGCGAAATTGAAAAGGTGCTTGGGCATTAACATTCTTAGTGGTAAAAGGATAAATTTGTTGTTGTTTTGAATGTTAAGTTTTGGAATTTGAAAAGCCCCAGTTTAGTTATAGATTATCCGGCTTGTGATCATTAATTTTTAATTTGTCTTGGTAAAACTCCCAAGTTTTTAATTGTATCTACCATTGGAAACCATCAGAAAAAAATATCTCCATTTACTAAGGGATGTCTTTGATATTCGGGAAGGGGAATATCGCAGGGCGATTTTAATGCAATTGAATATCTTCCTAATTATTTCCACGCTGCTTATTGTAAAGCCCGCAGTTAATGGACTTTTTCTTGCAAAACTTGGTGCCGAAAGCCTGCCAAATGCCTTTGTGCTTGTAGCTATTTTTGCCGGCCTGGTTTCTTTATTCTATTCCCGGATATTGTCGCGGATACCCCTCAACACAATTATTGTTCGCACCATGATCTTATCTGTGGCCACCCTCATTTTGTTTGGGGTTTTGCTCAGGTTGAATTTTATGGAAGGTTGGGTGTTGTATTCGTTTTATATATGGGTGGCGATTTTTGCGGTACTCACGGCTTCGCAATTCTGGATATTGGCAAATATTGTATTTAACCCCCGCGAAGCCAAACGCCTGTTTGGTTTTATTGGTGCCGGAGCCATTGCCGGGGGAATATTTGGTGGCTACCTTACATCCTTAATTGCTGAATTGATAAGCAGCGAAAACCTGCCTTTTGTTGCGGCATCCTTGCTGGTTTTTTGCATTCCGATTACCCAAACAATTTGGAAAAAGGAGGTGTTGCCAAGCCAATCAAAATTCCAGCGAAAAAAAAGAATCAAAGGCTTCGATGCAAATCCGCTTGCCCTGATCAGAAAATCGAAGCACCTCACTTACCTGGCCGTTATTATTGGGATAAGTGTGATTGTTGCTAAGCTTGTCGATTATCAGTTTAGTGCTATTGCATCCCTCAAGATTCCTGATTCGGATGATCTGACTGCATTTTTTGGGTTTTGGTTTTCAAGCTTCAACCTGATTTCGCTTGGTATCCAGCTTTTTCTTACCCGCAGGGTTGTGGGTGTATTTGGTGTGGGCACTTCGCTGTTTATCCTTCCATTGGGCATTATGCTGGGGGCATTGCTCGTATTGGTGTTTCCCGAACTGTGGGCTGTGATATTTTTAAAACTCATCGATGGCAGCCTCAAACAATCGGTAAATAAATCAGCAGTTGAATTGATGGCATTACCCATCCCATTGGAAATTAAAAATCAAACCAAAAGTTTTATCGATGTTTTTGTGGATAGTGCTGCAACTGGAATAAGCGGCCTGATCCTTATTTTTTTAGTTACCGGGCTCGACCTGTCAACCCGCTTTATAAGCCTGATGATTTTGGTCTTTTTCTTTCTATGGATTTATTTTGCCCGCAAAATCAGGGGGGAATATATCCGCTCCTTTAAGCTGAAAGTAGAGCAACATAA
>CAZBDF010000528.1:0-1888 GCA_964490385.1 uncultured Lentimicrobiaceae bacterium
TTGCTTCGGTGATATTTGTTGTGGTGGCAGCATTTGTAACGTTCTTTCTAATTGGCCTCAGGCTGGTGCCCGATTTTTCTGCCGTGGTTGTCTTTTCAATTTCCACCATGGAACTTGCATTTTCAAAGTCGTTCAGTTCGGGCCTTGAGTTTGCAGGTCTGTTCTTGCTCATAACAGCGCTGGTTTTTATCATCCACTTTATCATTCTTCCAACCCGTCCAAAAATCAGGCTGCACACCCAACTCGAATTTATCAACAAGCAACTCGAAAAATATTTTGATGATATAGCTGCCGATTATCCCGACCTTGAAACAGGTATTTCAGCAACACAAATCTCTGCTGCAGAAGCACGGAAATCGATCAGCGAATTCAAACGAGTGTGGCACTTGCTGCGCATCAGTGACCAGAATAAGTTATTTTATCAAACCCGTTTTCTTGAAATCTCAAAAGGCCTCGAAGACCTTTTCGAATATATGTTGCTCGTCTGGCAATTTAGGGCAAGGGTATGGGATTCAAAAAAATTTAGCGAACATATCCTCGGGCATCCGCGAGTGAGGGAAATTATCCATGGACTATTGCGGCATTACCATCCCAGCGTGGTAAAAGACAGCGACGATGAAGCCCAGGTTCTTCAGCAGGAACTGAAAAAGATAAACCACGAATACCTCGAAAAATACAAGATTGAAAAGGATGATGTTGAGCGGGCCGAATGGGTTGCCATATTTAATGCATTGCACTCCTTACTGGCATTAACTGAAAATATTGGACAAACTGCCGTTGGGAATATTGATCCGGCAAGCGACATCTCAACCCGTGAGCGGTTTAGTAATTTTCTTCAAGGGATAAGCGGATCCATCCAAAAGTTAAAATTCCAGAACCAGGCATTCAGGTTTGGATTGAGGTCGGCGATTATAATTGGTGCCACAATGGCTTATTCTACTTTTTTCAGCGTGCATTATGGTTTCTGGCTGGTACTGTTTGCAACCCTGCTCATCCGGCCAAACCTGGGCGTTTCCATCAAAGCCGGGCGCGAGCGGCTTATCGGGACAATCGTTGGCTGTTTGGCAGGATTTGTATTTGTTAGCCTGGTGCCGGCGGGAAGCATCATTTTTTATATCATCATTTTAGCCACAGTATTTTTCATGATCTGGTTTTCTAACCTCGACAATTTCATCATGATGATAACGGCACTTACCTTTTTGATCATCGGCTTGTTTTCATTGATTTATCCCGGTGATAGTTCGGTGCCGTGGCTGAGGCTGGCTTATACAGTGGGCATTGTAGTGTTTGTTGTGTTCATTTCGTTTTTGCTGTGGCCCGAAAAAGCGCGTAAGAAGTTTGCCAATGCGCTTGCCGATACCATTGAAAGCGAGAAACAATTCTTCCTGTCAATCATCGCCGGCTTGCTAAAAAATAACAGCACTATTGAAGTAAATCAGCGGAAGCAACAACTAACCTTGCAACTCAATACCCTTGAGGAGGTGATTGATGCCACAAAAAATGAGATACTTCAAAACAAGGTAATCCATCACGGGCTGAATATTCAACGCTATATCCTGCGCATGCGCAATACCTTACATTCGATGGATTTTGCTTCTGCAGGATGCCATTCCAAAATTGGTTTCCCCGAAGTTGAAAACAAGCTTCAGCATTTTGCAAATCATACCGAAGAAAGTTTAAATATATTAATTGAGGCATTTCGCAAGCACCAACGGGCTGAAAACCTCCCGGATTTACGCGCAGATTTTTTAAGTCTCCGCGATTCATTCCGGGTCATCCGTGGGGCCAGCGATCCTGAAAAAGATGAAATAACCCAGCTTTGGAATATTTCTACTTTCATCTGGAACCTGAAACCACTGATCCTTGAATTGGAAGCTATAAAAGCCGA
>CAZBDF010000528.1:1988-3319 GCA_964490385.1 uncultured Lentimicrobiaceae bacterium
AAATCTAATTTCAATTATATAGCGGAACTCGATCTTTGGAGTCTAACAAAGGTTGGCGATCATCTGACCCCAGTTATTGCGCTGCTTAAGGGTAAACTTCAATTCTTCGCCCTCGGTGGTTACAAGATTAAGACCATTGTTTTGCAAAAAGCCCGGACTGAAAAATAATACATCCCTGATGCTTTTGGGTTCTATTTCTAAATCATACATCCCGGTATGGCCGTTAACACCTTTGAAATAAATCCGCTGGTTGGTGATAATGAGTTTTCCTTTGATTTTTTCAGCCCCGCTTAGATGGTTTGAATCTGTGGCTTTTACAACCATTTCGTTTGCTTTAAGATCTATTTTCATTTTCGTCAGGTTTTAGAGGGTTATGCTTTTCATTAATTGTGCCAAAGGGTTTGCGGCCTTGTTTATCAACTTATTGAAAGTGTTTAGCAGTTTTTTAAAACAGACATAAGTGTTCATTAATGTAAATTGATGTCCGAAAACCAACAAAGCCTACTTCCAGATTTGTACTATGTTAGACGTAGATTAATGGCAGATGTTACAGGTTTTGGTGAATATTTCTAATTTGAATACCTAAATTTTTTGGAAAGGTTACATGGGATAAATACAATATCCTAAATCGTCATCCATTTGAGCTATCTTTCTTTTCGCCACCAAAACACTAACCTGCCTGCCTGTCCGCCGCTTTGCTTTGGCAGGCGGGCCGGCAGGCAGGAACACGGAATTTCACTAAAAAGGAAAGCCAAATTTTCGTATCTATAATAATTGTAATGTTTTGTGAACTGAATTTCTTTGTGACTCTGTGTCTCTGTGGTGGATTGATTTTTACCACGGAGGCACAAAGAATCCAAAATAAAAAAAGGCGACCATTCGGCCGCCTTTCTACATATCAATTTGTTGAGGAATAAACTATCTACTTTATTAAAAGCATGATTGACGATTGATGATTGATAATTTTTGATTGCAGATTTTAGCGAATGTCATTACATCAAAAATCTTAAATCGTTAATCACCAATCATAAATAATTTTTCTGTTGCTTAATCGACAAACATTACTTTATCACACCAAGCTCCTTACCAACCTTGGTAAAGGCAGCAACACATTTGTCTAAGTGCTCTTTTTCGTGACCGGCCGAAAGCTGGACCCTGATCCTTGCCTGTCCTTTGGGAACAACAGGATAGTAGAATCCAATTACATAAATACCTTCTTCCAGAAGTTTGGCGGCCATATCCTGCGAAAGTTTTGCATCATAAAGCATCACGGCACAAATTGCTGATTTGGATGGTTTGATATCGAAACCGGCAGCCTTCATTTTGTCCAT
>CAZBDF010000529.1:0-3311 GCA_964490385.1 uncultured Lentimicrobiaceae bacterium
AAAAACTATTATGACATTCCACAATCTCATTCATCAACGCGAAAGCATCAGAAACTATGACCCTGACAGGCTGGTTGAAAAAGAAAAACTAAATCGAATTCTTGAGGCAGGACGAATTGCCCCATCAGCGGCAAATCGTCAACCCTGGTGTTTCTATCTTATTTCCTCTCCCGGATATCTTGAAAAGGTGAGGGGCTGTTATGCCCGTTCATGGTTTAGCGATGCACCCCATGTGCTCATAGTGGCCGGAAGGCGGCATAAGGCATGGACGCGTCAGGCAGATGCTTACAATGCACTTGAAACTGACCTTACCATTGCCATGGACCATATGATCCTTGCTGCTGAAGCTGAAGGTATTGGGACTTGCTGGATTGCTGCCTTCGACCCTGAGAAATTGAAGCAAGCAGGTGTACTAGAAGCGGATGAAAAAGTTTTTGCTATGACCCCCTTGGGTTATCCCCGCGAAGGGTTTGAAAAGCGAGGGGTGAAAGACAGGAAGCCATTGGAGGAGGTTGTAAAATTTTTGTAAAGCCCAATCCATAAATCATATCTTTGAAGAAAATAACTCTTGATGGAACTTCAGATTATTCAAACAGATTTGCTAATGACCATTAATAGTTTGGCTGTAAACGAAGCAAACAACTAAACCTTGCCAATGACGATCAAAGAACTTTTAAGGAGTGAATTGTCGAAACGGCATGCTGTTGAAATTGCAAAAATGTCTGGGGAAAACCCACTGATTTATGATGAATTGTGGGCAATTGCCATAAGTGATGAGTTACCAATTAACTGGCGTGCGGCATGGGTAATAAAAGGTATTTGGGAAAACACTCCCGATGTAGTTACACCCTTGCTAGGACGAATGCGGCAAGCTCTGCCATCAATTACACAACATGGAGTTAGACGGGAATTCCTGCGAATACTAACCGAATATCCACCACCTGAGGATGAGGAAGAATTGGGCATCCTGTTGAAATGTTGTTTCGATTGGCTGGCCAGTCCGTTGGAAACTGTTGCCGTTCGGGTACATTCCATGGAAATACTTTTACAGATCAGCAGACGTATTCCAGAAATTATTCCTGAACTCAAAACCACCATTGAAGTCGCCATGCAGGAAGGTTCTGCAGGGATGTTGAGTCGCGGGCAGAGGACTTTGAAGGTGCTTGGGGGGAAATAGGAGGGTAAAAGGTGTAAAATGGAAATAGTGTCGTATCAATAAATTGTTTTTTTGGTAAGAAATTATTGGTGATTGTCGATTATCGATTTTTGATTTAGGATGTAAATCGATGCTGTCAAATCAAAAATCTCATATCGCCTGCCTCGACCGGCAAGGCGGGTTAATCGTCAATCTGAAATCAAAAAAAGTGATTTGATGGACAGAAATTATTTGAATCCTGTTTGGTTCTGGCCTACCTGCCGTACTACTTTGGCAGGCGAGGCTCGTCCAGCTTAGGGTTTATTGGGGATTAACCATTAACATTTTTCTATTAACAATTAACGGCTTTAACAACTCAAATCTCAATAATCTTCCCGGTTCCATTTTCGATGAAATTGGATTGGTAGGTTTCTTTAAACAATTCTCTGGTGAGTTTTCCGGTGCAATGCGATGGGGCAACTTTTTTGACACCCATTTGCCGAAATCTTTCAATTATTCTGTTGGCCTCTTCCTGATCTGCCTCCAGGGTATGGTAACCACCCAGTACAAGAAAAACATCCTTTTGGAAATGATACTTGATCTTAGCAACCATCCTGTCGATACCCGGATGCCCGCAAGCAACAATAATAACCAGACCCTTTTTAGTGTCAATCACCAGCGCTTGTTCCTTAATTTGAAAACCCATTTCCCCCGAAACATAAATGTTTTTTGCGATGCGTTTACAATCGCTTTTAATCCACGCCTTTCCCCCGTAATCGTTAACCCGGCTTGCAAATTCACCATCCAGTGAAGTAGGTAAATATACTTTCATCCCCGGGTTTACCTTCAAAACATTAAAGACATTACCGGTATGGTCGCCATGATGGTGGGAAATAACCATTAAATTGACAGTTTTTGCATCAATGCCAAGCACCTTTAAGTTATGATTAAAGATGTCTTTTCTGTTGCCGGCATCAAATAGGATAGTATCGCTTTCGTGAATAACCAGGCACGAAAAACCCCAGTCGGTTCGGGTTTGGGAATTGATTTGATAATTATCGCACAGGGTGATGATTCGGGTAACATCTTGCTGGGCGAAGAGCAGGTTGGACCACAGTAATGTGGCCATTAATAGGGTGAAAAGCAGTTTCATGGTTGTAGTAGTCGATGTCTGAATCAATATAGCATCTATTATGCCGATAAGTATTAGACGCTAATTATCAATTGATTGTTACTGCATTATTTCAGATGTAAGATAGGGTAAGGCTATTTTCGAACACCCCATGTGCGGAATCGGACAAAGAAAGAAAATTGTAGCCATTTATATTCCTTTCTGTGAAACTCAGGTGTACGACAAATATCAGGTTAATATTCTCAAAGGATTTTATTTTTCATCAAATTGAACGAATTGAACGAATTTCACCTGCCTTTGGCAGGTGTTAATTCGATTAATCAGTGTAATTCGATGATAATTATTTTGACATGTGGATATTTGTCGTGCACCCGTGAAATTCTATTTGAAGCGATTATTGTTTATTTTCGCCATCAAACAAAAATCATAAAAACGTGAACAAACCAAAAGCAGGAATAATTTCTCACGTGCAGGAATTTGTCAGAAAGCATCACCTTGAAAGCCTCAAGGATGTGGCTTTGTTTATTATCATTACCATCGTTATTCACTTTGCCTGGCGATATTGGGCCAACCAATTGCACTATGCCCCCATAGCTGATTTTATGACAGACGCTCAAAACTGGATGGCCAAAGGGGTTTACAGGCAAAGCGTCTGGTTCGTGCAGCATATTCTTGGGATTAAGCTATCCCTTGTCGCTGAAAGCAACTCGATGTATTTCGACAACGGCAGTTTTATGTATATCAATAGGAGTTGCTCCGGATTGAAGCAAATCATGCAATTTGTGCTTCTGATGATGGTTTTTCCAGGGCCATGGAAACGGAAACTTTGGTTTATTCCGCTAGGGGTTTTCATCGTTCACCTGACTAATCTTTTCCGCATCATTGGACTGTCGATAGTTTTGATAACAGAACCCGGTTATTGGCAATTCAGCCATGATTATATTTTCAGGCCAATTTTTTATGTGGTGATCTTTTTGTTGTGGGTTTGGTGGGTTGACAAGATCTCGAAAAAGAAGAATACTGAAGAAGGAATGCCAACGTAAG
>CAZBDF010000530.1:0-2011 GCA_964490385.1 uncultured Lentimicrobiaceae bacterium
CCGTCGTTGTATTTTGTGATGAGTGCATCGCCCAGGGCCAGCCATTGTTGATGGACATCTTCGCCAATATTATTGGAATATTCGGTTAACAACTTCGCACGCTTTTTGGCTGATAAATTTATCACCAAAGCAGCAATGGAATCCTGCTGGGCGATTATAGTTGTCTCAATACCAGATTGTACTTTTCGAATATCTTCAATCATGTAAGAATATTTCAGGTTGGCAAAGTTGGATACAAAGTTGAAGGCCCACCACATCGATTCCCTGGAATATTTGTTGATGTCGCCAATGGTAAAAGTTTCGGGGACAGAAGTATTTCCAACATAGATGGGGACATAACAGGTAAAATAGGTGTCGTCCACACCAAACCAGCAAATTCCACCAATATCGTCTGGCAACCACGATCTCATTTGTCCGATAAATGAAAAGCAGGTATTGGAGGTCGAAATCGGTCGCTCCCACGAAAAACGTTCATCATCCTGACCATCCCAAAAGAGTGGCCTCCATCGGTTGGGTGTTCCAAATGGGCCAGCATCGACGCCTTTGGTCATGTCAAATTCTGTTCCTTCGTAATGATCGCGCACCAGGGCCATCACATCTTCAATGCCCAGCTTTTTGTCGGGTTGAATCCACAGAGGGTAACGTTCAGCACCTTCCACACCACGGCAATAATCCGAAGACAGATCCATCGATGGTGCAGATCTTCTAAAAATACTCCACACGCGTGATTCGCAATACTTCAAACGGTCAGGTGAAGGTGGGTTATACACGTTATTAAATCGAAAAGGTTCTCCGGAATCGGGATCATAGTATCCTTTCTCTACAGCAAAGCTGATCACGTTTTCAGAGTAAAGGCAATTATCGGGATCGTCCAGCGGAAATTCCCCAATGCGGGCCATGTTGGAGTGTGCCGAAATATATCCATCCGGGATTTTCATTGCAACCCAAACAGCTCCTTCGCCACCATCGCCCGTTCCGATCATCTCAAGTATCCAGGCTTCGTTGGGATCAACCAGCGAAAAGGATTCGCCTTCGCTGCCGTATCCATATTGTTTGGCGAGGGATGTGATTACATCAACGGCTTCGCGGGCAGTTTTTGCACGTTCCAGTGCCAGGGTCATAAAATGCCAATACTCCAAATATTTCGAATGGTTCCACAATTCTTCCCTTCCGGTAAATGTAGTTTCTCCTACAGCAAGCTGGTATTCGTTCATCTGGAACCCAATTACCGCATTGGTGTGAGCCACCTGGTGAATTTTTCCTTCCACGCCATTGCGGCCACTTTTGAAAGTCAACGAATCCCCGGGTTTGTGGTCCTTAGCAGGGGTATTGTTCAATTTGTAAAGCCATTCGCCATCGTTGGTGTAAACTAAAAAAGCAGAGCCGTCTTTGGAGGCGCCCTTGGTTACAAGGAGGTTGGTGCAGGGGAAGGCTAAAGATGAAAGGAATATAGAAAAAATAATTGTGTGAAGAAAATGCTTCGTATTCATGGCATGAAAGTGTTTGTTAATTGGGGGAAATAGGGTAAGGGGACATAGGGTGCATTTATTGAACCTAACCTTTTTTTAAAATGATTTGTTGATAAATTAACAAATTCATAAATCGCATTTTTGACCAGTACAAACATGACAACATACTTTCTAATCATTTAAGCAAGGCATCGATTACAGGTACATTTTAGCTGATCCCAATAAAACAACCCTGCAAATTCTATTTCCCATCGCTATTGACTAAACTCTGAAAGGACATCCTACGTCGGCCCCTGGCAGGTTTTTCCAACATTCCGTTCTTCCAAAACAGCAACCATTGCCCCATTTATTTCCCCTTTTAGAAAACTATTAATTTCATTTTTGAAATTTGCGTTCTGCATATTGCCCCAGAAAGTAAAAGGCTAAAATTGGTATCAACATAAATTTCGCTGATTTTTCTAGCAAGTCAAATTGATGAAGGATTGTTAATATAATTGCGATGAGTAGTATTACAATAATGTCAAATGTTCTCTTTTTCATTT
>CAZBDF010000530.1:2111-3304 GCA_964490385.1 uncultured Lentimicrobiaceae bacterium
TCATCAATCATTGGCATGAGGGTAACAAACTCGTCTTCGTAAGCATGTTGTTTGGCTTCCACTTCGGGGTGGATGAGGTTCCAGCGTGTGTAAGCAAAGTTGGTCACCTGGTTAAATGCCCAGAAGGCGGCATCGTCGCTCCAGCGCATCATGGCGCCATTGCCCCTTTCCATGGTGTGTGGGGCACGGGTGATGCTACAGTACATTGGCATATAAACCGAACAGGAAGCATCGTCCAGGCCAAACCAAATGATTCCACCAATTGGATCGGGCAGCCAACTCCTCATCTGGCAAATAAAAGAAAACCCTGTTTGTTGGGTGGCAGTTGCACGTTCGTTGCAATATCTTTGTCCATCAACTTCCCATGTGAGAGGTCTCCAACGGTAAGGCACTTCAAATGGCCCTGCACCCATATCTTTGCTCATGTCCAGTTCGGTACCTTCCAGATGATCACGCATAAATTCGAACATATCCTGAACGCTGACTTTACGGTTAGGCTTCACCCAGAGCGGCATGCGGTTAGTGGCATAATGATCCACGTTTTCATCACCATTGGCAAGTTTTTTCCCGTGCTCGATATTTCCTTTTACATACTCCCAATATTGACCCATGTCACCATTAACATCGTTAAACATACTCCAAACCCTGATTTCACAGAAACGTGCGCCACCAAATCCTACCGGGGCATAAGTATCAGAAAAGCTAAAATTTTCATTGGAGCCTTTATAAAAACCTTTATCGCGGGCAAAGGAAATTACATCGGCAGCATAAACAGTTTCAACCGCAGGATCAAAAATCTTGTCGAATTGATCTGAAGTAATTGAGGTTTTTCCGTCAGCCAATGGGAATTGTGTGATCCTTGCCTGGTTGGCATGACCACTAACGTAGCCGTCAGGAACAAGGCGTGCAACCCAAACGGCACCTTTTTCACCTTCACCTTTGCCGATTAATTCAAGGATCCAAACTTCGTTGGGGTCGGCAATTGAAAAAGACTCACCTGAGCTGTAGTATCCATATTCGGTAACCAGTTCATGATAGGTTTTTATTGCTTCACGAGCATTTTTAGCGCGTTGAAGCGTGAGGTAAATTAAACTGCCATAGTCGATAATGGCCCCCGACTGACTACCAAGTTCTTCCCTGCCGCCGTATGTTGTTTCTCCTATCGAAACTTGAAATTCATTGATATTTCCAAC
>CAZBDF010000531.1:0-3304 GCA_964490385.1 uncultured Lentimicrobiaceae bacterium
GTTTCGGGTTATTTTGACGTTTCAATGTGCTACGCACGATTGAAAGTCAGGGTATCGACATTGAAACGTGCGCAGCACTTTCAATCGTCATAATATGTTTGACATGACACTAGGGCTTATCGTTGTCAAATTGTTTCTCCTTCAGATTTTACAGAGACCAGGTTATTACTAATAGAGATTCATTTTTTATAAAATTCTGCTAAGTTCCTAAATGAGAAAACTGGGGGGTCTATTTTATCATTTGCCCACCTTGAGGGGGAGAATGCCACCGCACTGGCTACTGCAGTCGCTTGTGCGGCTGGTCTCCCTTCCCCTCGAGGGGAAGGGTCGGGCCTGCCTCGCCGGCAAGGCGGGGATGGGGTCATAAGAATTTGCTAAATAATACATCCATCTAAATAATTGCAAAATATTTTAACTAAGTAAAATGCTAATAGAATTAAATTCAACACTATAGGTTTATATTTGATTTGATTTTGATTTTGATTTTGATTTTGAAAAACCAAATTGTTTCACTACCTTTGCCTGAATCAAAATCAGTAAAAAATGAAAAACTTAATCTTTTTAGCAGCAAGTGTGGTTTTTTGTGTGACTGCAATTTGCCAGGAGCGCACCACTCCCAAATCAACATTTCAAACCCACAAAGTGCCCGTATTAAAACATGCGGCTGAATATTCGTTTCAGGCAAAACAAATAAAGCCGGCCAATATGAATACGGAAGGCAGCGATTTTGTATCCACTGTCAACATTGGTACTTCGGGCAATGCCTATGGCTATGCTGTTGGGGCAGGTTCGTTTGTTTGCGTAAACCAGGAACTCAATACTGTCACTAATTTCCACTTAATGGGTGGCTACCTCGACCCGGGCGGTTATACCGGCGACCTGGGTTATGATATTTCCACTGATGGTGGATTAACATGGACAAACATGATTGAAATTTACACAGCCAGGGATAGTAGCGGCGGGGGCTACTTCACTGATGCGGCCAGGTATCCCAACCATGGAATTTACAATCCCATCGGAAATACTGAGCCCAATGATGCTTACGTTGCCTTTTTTGCAACTACATTAGAGGGAGTGCCCGGAAATCCGGGATATGAATATTTGCACGGCCGTGGGAATATTGGAAACCCCGATGATACCACGAGAAACTTTATTCCTTCTGATACTGCAATGGGGATATTTCAATATATTCCAGAAGGATACACCATGACTGCACTTGGGGAGTTTTGGGCTCTTGACCTCAACCAGGACTGGAGTAGTGGCACAATTGATTTTCGTGAAGAATTGATTTTAAACCGGGGCATTTGGAATGAAGATATCGAAGACTTTGAGGTAACACAGTCCTTATTACCTTGCGAAACACTGGATGCCCAACGTCCATGCTGCCTAAGGGTAGAATTCTCGCCAGATGGGCAAATTGGCTATATTGTAGTGCTCGCTGATAACGGGATGGTGTCTATTTCAGAGGGTCGCTCTTTGTATCCCATTCTTTGGAAAACTACCGATGCCGGTGATACATGGACAGGCCCGATATCCGTGTCTATTGCCGGCGGCGATGGAATTCCTGAAGTGCAGAATTTTTTAAGCGATGAAGAATTGGCAGAACTTTTTGGCACACCCATCCCTGACGTTGAAGATATTGAATTCACAACAGCCTACGATTTCGACCTGAGCGTGGATGCCTGGGGAAACCCGCAGATTGCCGTGATTTGCGGCATAACAGGTGAAGATCCCTATTCGATAATTACGGGAATGTCAGAAGTTACAGGGTATATATTTACCTCGGCTTTTCTAATCAATTCAATGGATGGTGGCGAGAATTTCTCTGCATATGACCTGGGTCGCCAGAAAACTTTCCGTGGAACCTTTGGTGAGATTACTACAGACAACCGCATCCAAATTTCCCGCTCACATGATGGGACGAAAATGTTTGTTTCATGGTTGGATACTGATATCCCCGGCGTAACTGATAATCAACAACCGGATATTTATGCACGTGGTGTTGACCTTGTCACCCATTGGATAACACATGCAAATTATGAGCTTAGACCTAACAACGTAACAGAATTTTCAGAGGGAATGTGGCAGGCATATTTCTTTGCGATGGGAAACGAAGTGCTTTCTGATAATTTTAATGAAGGATGGACATTACCATATGTTTACCTACAGATGAACCCGGAAGACCCAGCAGCAGCAGTTCAATTTAAATATGTCCAGGATTTCTATTTCACACAGGCTGACTTTTGGATTGGCATTGATGAATTGGCCAATGGTGGGATTGAAGTATCCCAAAACTATCCCAATCCTGCAAAAGGAACAACTACAGTTACTGTTTCTTTAAGAGAACCAGCAAACATCAGTTTTGAAGTATTGAATATAACAGGACAGAAAGTATTTGAATTAGCAAAGCAAAAATACAGTAACGGACAGCATCAGATATCTTTTGATGTTTCCCAGTTCCCAGACGGTGTTTATTTCTACAAACTCGCTACGGATGAGGGGCAGATGAGCAGGAAGATGATAGTGGAGTAGGAGAAGAAGGTATAGGGTATTGGGGAATAAGGTAGATAGGGTTTATAGGGGGAATAGGGGAAATAATACTTAGGTGATGTTGATTACTTTCGTTTTACCAGATGCTGTCAAAATCCAAAGACAATTTGCATTTTTCATTTAAAACAAACTCATTCCTGGTGATGGTTTGATACTGGCCATCTATCAACTCAAAAACTTCAATGGTTTTGCTTTTGGGTTCTGCCATCAGGTAGAATTTTACCTTATTATATTCATAAAGTTCCTTCTTAACAATCCTGTCACGATTGGAAGAAGATTCCGAAATAATTTCCACAATCAGGATTGGTGGATTTTCGATGAACTTTTCCACCTTTTTTCCACAAACTACTGCTATATCAGGCCGAACGACATTTACACTGTCAATGATCCAGTCCAATTCAGAATAAACAAAGCATTTGTTGGCACATGGGTGCTTTTCAATTTGATTCATTATTTTTTGCAGTAGCTTGGCAGAAACAAACTGATGCTTTCCTGTCGCCGAAGGGCTCATGGAAAAAGGATAACCATCGATGAGTTCCCAATCACCTTCCCAATTTTCGTAATCGCTGTAACTGTATTGAGGTATGTATTTTATTCTTTGCATAATACCAGCGTGTTTTTATCAATTGTCCCCCAAAGATAATAATATTTCCTTTAACAATTCGTTTTTAATAGGTTATAGGTTTTTAATTTCCCCAAATTTCCCCCCAAAACCTATTGTTTAAAACCAAGGCTGCCCATCACGGGCAGCCTT
>CAZBDF010000532.1:0-3298 GCA_964490385.1 uncultured Lentimicrobiaceae bacterium
GCGAAGCACCTTGAAACGTCTATTAACAATACGACAATTTTATCTTGACTTAACACTAGCGATTAACCGCCTGGATTGAAAACTGATACTGATAACTTCCAGGATAGATCAGGTATTCGCTATGCACAGGCGCGCCCCACGAATTATCTCCTCCAACACCCATTTGATCAAGGTCAATATTTAATGTAACTACTTCCCCAGTTTTAATTTCGTTGCCATGTTTTTGAGGATTTCCTTTTCCTGAGTGGGAAATTTCCTGTGGATGAAATGGCCATGTGCTGAAATTGATCAACTCTTTAGTAACTACTTTTAATCCAATACCATCGTCACGGCTGACTTCAAACCAGCTTACATCTGTTTTATTTCCTGTTTCCTGAGGGCGGACATAACGATGGAATTCATTTGCAATATCGCTGGAATATAAACCAAAGGCAGCACTGGTTTTTCTATCGGAATAACTTTCGTGAGGACCCCGGCCAAACCACCTCACCTTTGTGAAGTCCGGTGGCAACATCATTTGCATGCCGATTCTTGGAATCTCTGGGAGTTCAGGAGAACCTGCCATAAAACTGAAGTGAATATCGATTTTTGCTTGCCCTGAAATCAAATAAAACAATTCAATTTTACTATTGCTTGGTGCATGTGTTTGGAAGCTTTTAATTATTAATTGATTTTGTTCAGTCAAATTAAATATAACAGAATCAGTAATTATATTGTTTGGCTCAGGTTTCCAAATAGAACACCTCGAAAGCATTCCATTCCCAAGATCATTGTCGGTAGGTTCGCGCCAAAAATTGGGGGTCAGGCCCTTCAGGATAAGTTCCTGCCCTAAATATTCCCAATGGTCAATTTGCGCAGTTTCGAGATTGTAGCTGATCTTAAAATTTTCACCAACAATTCTTAAAAATCCTTCATCTTCGTTGACTTGCATTGGTGGAGAGATTGCGGGGGGTGGGATTTCTCTTTGATTATCAAATGTGAGTTCAAATTGTTCCCACGCGATTTCATGGCCCCGGTTTATTAGTTTGTCTTTTTTAGCCTGTCGAGCAAATACCTTGAGATAGTAGCTCGCATTTATTTTATGGGAAATTTCCGACAATGGTAGTGTGAACAATTGTTTGTCGTGAGCCTGAATTACAACAGGGTCAATTCTTCCTACTCCAATGACCTGTCCGTTTTCACTAATTTCCCATCCAAATTCCAGGTGTTCCGTAGTCAGGAAATCATAATGATTTTCGATGATCAATTGATTGTTTGAAAAATCAACTGCTTTAAATTTTATGGGCTGATAAACTTTTTTCACTTCCCAAATGTGGGGATGAAGACTTCGGTCGGCAGCAACAAGCCCGTTGGCACAAAAGTTCGAATCGTTTTCGATCCCGATGTATCCCAAATCTCCGCCATAAGCCCAAATGAAATTATCATGTGCACCTTCTTTTTCTTTATAAATTGTCTGATCCACCCAATCCCATATAAATCCACCCTGCAACTGATCGTGGTGATCGATGATATCCCAATAATCCTTTAAGTTTCCAACGCTGTTTCCCATGGCGTGGGCATATTCGCATAGGATCAAGGGACGGCTTTGTTTTTTTGTGGCATATTTGAGCAGTTGCCATGGGCGGGCATACATGGGGCAATAAATGTCAGTGTATGATTCCAAACCGGCATCTTCACAATGGACAGGACGCGACGTGTCACGTTTTTTAATCCACTCGTAATCTGCAGCAAAGTTTATTCCGGCACCACTTTCATTCCCCAAAGACCAAATGATTACCGAGGGCTGGTTCTTGTCCCGCTCAACCATTGCCTGTGTTCGCTCCAAAAAAGCCTGTCCCCATTCAGGCTGGTTTGCCAGGGCTTTGTCAGGATCGTAACCCATGCCGTGTGATTCAATGTTTGCTTCATCAATAAGATACAGGCCATACGTGTTGCACAGTTCATACCACCTCGGATGGTTTGGGTAGTGGCTGGTACGCACCGCATTAATATTGAACTGTTTCATTAGTTTGATGTCCTGAATCATTCGTTCTTCAGAAATCACATTAGCTGTGATCGGATCGTGTTCATGCCGGTTTACACCTCGAATGGTGATAGGAATATTATTCACTTTCAATTGTCCACCTGCTATTTCAACTTTTCTAATCCCTACTTTTTGATGGATTACTTGTGGAGTTTGATCTGCTTCCGTAACAAGTGAAATGTATAGATCGTAAAGGTTGGGCGTTTCAGCAGTCCATAATTTAGGGCTTTCGATGTTGAGCGAAATTTGAATTTGTTGTTCTTGCCCTCCATCGCTTGTAATTTTATTGCGGCTAACCGCCACATTATCATCTCCCTGAAAACTCAGCTCGGCATCAAGCATACAATCAGTAGCTATTTGATTGAAGTTACTAATATCAAGGTCAAGAACCACATTAGCATATTTCAGATCATCATATAGATTTGTTTTTACAAAAAAATCGCTAATGGCAATGTTGGGAATCGAATATAAAAACACATCCCTTTCGATTCCGCTGATTTTCCACATATCCTGGTCTTCAAGGTAACTGCCATCACTCCAGCGAATCACCTGGACGGAAATACTGTTTTTGCCTTCTTTCAAAAACGATGTGATATTAAATTCAGCGGGTGATTTGCTGTCTTCGCTGTAGCCAACAAAATCTTCGTTTATCCAGCAATAAAAGGCTGAACATACACCACCAAAGTGTAGGATTGTCTGATTTTGTTCCCAATTTTCAGGAAGATCGAAAAATCGCTTATAGGTTCCCACGGGATTGTAATCGACGGGTACAATTGGAGGATTGGCCGGAAAAGGGTAGGAGACATCAGTGTAGATCGGGACGCCATATCCATTAAACTCCCAATTGGCCGGAACCTCAAAATCATCCCAGTCTGAAACATCGAAATTATTTTTCATGAAATTCTGCGGAGCATCTGCAGGTTTTTCAACCCAGTTGAATTTCCAAGTTCCGTTTAAACTAAAATAGTTTTTCGAATTGGCAGGTTCGTTAGTTGCAGCAGCTTCTTTGCTATGAAATGGAATATACCAGGCATGCGGGGCAACGGTATTTACCTTGTTAATCTGCGGGTTTTGCCACCAGGTGGAATCGAGGTAGTTTTGAGAGAATAACTGCAAAGAGAAAAGTAAACATACTGTTATGATGATTGAAGTTCTCATTATTTATTCTAATTGTTATGGTAACTGTTTAGTTGGTTAAGAGATTTGTAAAACTAAAATCATTTTCCAATTGGAAGTCATTTGTTGTCATTGATGGTCATTTATAGTCATTTTTTT
>CAZBDF010000533.1:0-3295 GCA_964490385.1 uncultured Lentimicrobiaceae bacterium
CGCGAGGCGTGCGTGTCTCGCCGAATGCCCGTGTGGTCGGCGCTATCGCAAGGTAGCCCTCCCTCACAGCCTGTACCGCAATGTCCCGCTCTCCGGCCTGAATCGAGGTGCGCTCGTGGTCATTCTTGGCGATGCCTACATAGACGTGGGGGCGGTTGTGACCATGCGGCGTCAGGACCAACGGCAGCGGGCCGCTTGCCTCCTTCGGTCGCAGTAGGTAGAAGGGCAAAGGGACGGTCGGCTCTACCCAGAGATGCCAGGATTCACGGATATGGTCCCCCATATCCTCCACTGCCCTCTGCTCTGCGTGAGGCTCATACCCAGCAAGATCAGCGGCGATGTTGTGCAAGCCGAGGGCCTGCTCTAGACGCGGACGGAATGCCTCGCGCCAGGCCATCCACTGTTCCGCGGTCTCCCCCTCAAAAGAAAACTCACCGCGGACCGATTCGTAGAGAGATTCAAAGTGTGTCACGGCATCGTACATTGGGATCTCCTGGAGATGTACGGATGAATGGAAGAGTCAGCGAAAAAGCGAGCAAGCGATGAGGCGAGACAGAGAACTTCCCCCGATTTGGTGGACACTAAGATAAGCGAAGCTCCTGATTGTGAAGATAGACAGTCTCAAAGGCCATAGGACTGAGATAGCCGAGTGAGGAATGCAGACGACGCCGGTTGTAGAAGGACTCGATGTAAGCGAAGAGATCAGACCGTGCCTGTCGGCGCGTGCGATAGGCCATGTGATGTACCCGTTCCGCTTTGAGCGACCCAAAGAAACTCTCCATAGGCGCGTTGTCGTACCAAGTACCGACACCGTTCATGCTGACCTGGATAGTGTGTGCTTTCAGGCGGTGCTGGTAGGCCCCACTGGTATACTGCCGTCCCTGGTCCGAGTGATGCATCAAAGCCAGTTCCGGACGCCGCTGCTGCAGCGCCATATGGAGCGCGTCCAGCGTCAGCTGCTCGGTCATGCGGCGCTCCATAGCCCAGCCCACGATACGACGACTAAACATGTCCAGCACGGCTGCCAGATACAGCCATCCTTCCTGCGTCGGAATGTAGGTGATATCCGCCAGCCAGATCTGGTTCGGCCGCTGCGCACTGAAGTTGCGCCGCAGCAGGTTCGGTGCCGCGAGGTGCGTCGCATTGCGGCGCGTCGTCACGCGGAAACGTCGCGACGACTTCGCCCGCACGTCATTCAAGCACATCAGGCGCGCCACACGGTTCTCACTGCACAGCCAGCCCTGCTGCCGCAGTGCCTGCGTGATCCGCGGGCTACCGTAGGCCTCCAGGTTGTCCTTGTGGATCGTCTTGATCTTCTCCAGCAGTCTTTGATTCGCCATCTTCCGCTTGCTTGGCATCCGCTTCCGCCACACATAGTAGCCGCTGCGCGACACCTGCAACCCACTGCACATGCGGCTTACCGGGAATTCGTCTCTGTGCGCCGAGATGAACTCGAAGCGGTCTGCTTTGGTCGCGAGAAGATGGCGACGGCTTTTTTTAGTATGTCCCGTTCCTGGCGCGTGATCACTAACTCCCGCTCCAGTTCCCGTATCTGCTCTTCCTCAGCCGTGCGGCTGCCGATGCCGGCCTGCTCTCCTCCTTCTGAGAAACCATACCGCTTGATCCATCGCCACAGATTGCCGCGACCAATTCCGTATTCCATCTCCATTGACGCCGCACTCCGTTCACCGGCCTCATACAACGCTACCAGCTCCCGCTTGAATCCTTCCGTATACGTCCGCCGCTTGCTTGACATCCGCTCACCTCCCCTAAAAGTGTACCATATCGCTTATCCGTCTGTCTACTCTTTCGGGGGAAGATCACCTTCTCGCTTTGTCGCTTTCTCGCTTTCTCGCCTTATCGCAACGCCCCCAGTACCAGCGCCAGCAGATCGCCGTTGGCGCGTGTGCCGTCGGGCCCAGGGGTGCCAGGAGCGGGATTCTGAACGACCACCAGCTGCTGACTCGGGAACACGGAGACAAAATGCCCTCCGGCGCCGGCTGACGTGAACCCGTCCCTTGGCAGATCGGGCCACTGGACACCGCGTTCATTCGTCCAGAAGCCGTGGCCATACACCCACTGCTCCTCAGGTGCGTTGGCGATCAAGAACGGATTGACGGCGACAGTTTCCCGCATCCAGGCCTCCGGCACCACCGGTTGATCCTGCCAACGGCCCCAGTTACACCAAAGCCATCCCAAGCGCGCCAGATCAAGCGCGGTTGTGCAGACCTGGCAGTAGTAGCCGAAAATCGGGAGTCGGGCCTTCTCGTGCAGCTCGAAATTCGTGAGCATGTACGTGAACTCCGCCCCGATCGCGTCCGCAAGCTTCTCTTTGATCAACTGCCCAAAGCCGGGCGATCCCGTGGGATCGGCCACATCGTACATACCGTAGGCCTTGGCCACCGAGTGTGTGAGAACATTCATGCCGTAGGTCTGGTAGTGGAACACCTGGCCCGGCTGCTCGCCCGGCTTCATATAGCCCGATACATTGCAGATCAGTTGTCGGAAGGTGATGGCGGCATCCTTGGGGAAAGCATAACGTCCCTCCTTGGGACCTTCTCCCTCGGGCACATCCATCATCTCAGGATAGACCTCGACCACCGGAGCGTCAGCCGAGGGAAGCATGCCCTCCTCAACCGCGATACCCAGGACATTACTGTAGACAGACTTCGCCGCGGAAGCGATCCGCAACCGCTCTAAGCGGCCAATACCTCGGTTGAGCTCTACCACGAGGGCGCCGTCTTTCACAACCGCAAAACGATAGCCGCCTTCGCCGGCATGCGCATCCAACCATTTCTCGGCTTCTGCCAACTTACCAGGATTGAAGCCAATGTCCGCCGGCAGAGCCCGTGTCCACGTGGTGGACGGGAAGATCGACATCGTGTGCCTCCTCAGTAGCTACTCTGTGACCACAACATGAGGAGTATACGCGAGCCGGACACCTGAGCAACTGCCCACCACCAATGAGTGCCCTTGCATAGACCGGGCATGCCACCAGCCTGTTGAGACACTCGGGTTGCCCCGCATCACCCACGTGCTATAGTGGCGAGCACTCTTGCTCCGAGATAGGAATGGTGAATATGCGTCTAGCCGTCGTCTCCGACGTCCACGGCAATCTGTCGGCCCTAGAAGCCGTGATCGCTGACATCGAACGTCAACAGGTCGATGAGCTCATCGTCGCCGGCGACATGGTCGGCGGTCCGCGGCCGCAGGCCACACTGGAGTCTCTGCGCGACCAAGGGGCACTGATGATCCGCGGCAATCACGAGAACTACTACCTGAACTGTGATCGTGG
>CAZBDF010000534.1:0-3291 GCA_964490385.1 uncultured Lentimicrobiaceae bacterium
CGTCAAATTTCCAAATTAATTTGATTTACTTATACCCCAAATTCACATTCAGCAATCTTTCCACATCTTCCACACTAAGGTTTTTGCGTTGGGCATAATCTTCAACCTGATCCTTTGAAATTCTTCCGAGGTTAAAATATTGCGCCTGCGGATGGGCAAAATAGTAACCGCTTACCGAAGCTGCCGGATACATGGCAAAGTTTTCGGTAAGGGTGATGCCGGGTTTTTCTTCAGCTTTCAGGAGATCAAACAAAACCCTTTTCTCTGAATGTTCGGGGCAGGCAGGATAGCCGGGAGCAGGACGAATGCCCTGGTATTTTTCGCGAATAATTTCTTCGACAGTAAGATGCTCGTTAGGTGCATAAGCCCAGTATTCTTCCCTTACTTTGTGGTGCATCAATTCTGCAAAAGCCTCAGCCAGGCGATCGGCCAGGATTTTTATCATAATGGCAGAATAGTCGTCGTTCTCGGCTTCGTATTGTGCCACCCATTTTTCTATTCCTATGCCTGCAGTTACAGCGAAGCCTCCAATATAATCTTCCCTCCCTGTTTCTTTTGGTGCGATAAAATCGGCCAGGCTGAGGTTGGGTATGCCATCCTGTTTTTCCTGTTGATTTCTGAGAAAGCTAAAGTTTGTTATTGGATTTCCATCGAGGGATAATTCAATATCATCACAGAGACTAGCAGCATGGTAAAATCCAATGACACCTTTGGCCTGTAGCATTTTTTCTCCAACTATTTTATCAAGCATCCGGTTGGCATCATCAAATAGCTTTTTGGCTTCTTCTCCTTTTACAGGATCATCAAAAATGGCAGGGTATTTCCCATTAATGCGCCATCCATGGAAAAAGAAAGTCCAGTCGATGTATTTGCGTATTTCAGCTAAATCATAGTTATCGAAATATTTGTTTCCCAAAAAGGAGGGTTTATAAACAGGGCTGTTTTCCCAATCAATATTGATTTTGTTTTTACGGGCAACCTCAAGTGAAACGAATTTCCCTTCGAGTTTTGTCTTCTCGTGCTTCTCGCGCAAAGCGCTGTATTTTTCAGAAACATCCGCGGCATAAGTTTCTCTTTTCTCATCGGAAAGAAGGGCAGCAACCACACCCACACTTTTAGATGCATCTTTTACATGAACAACTGGCGGGGCATAATTGGGTTCAATTTTTACTGCAGTATGGATTTCGGATGTAGTGGCACCACCTATTAACAGTGGAACATTCATATTCAGCCGTGTCATCTCCTTTGCCACGTGCACCATCTCCTCGAGCGAAGGAGTGATCAATCCACTCAGGCCAATGATGTCCACATTTTCATCGACTGCAGTTTGCAGAATTTTAGCTGCCGGAACCATCACACCAAGGTCGATCACATCAAAATTATTACAGGCTAAAACTACACCAACAATATTTTTCCCGATATCGTGTACATCGCCCTTCACGGTTGCCATCAATATTTTTCCGGCTGAACTGCGTCCTCCTGATTCAGCCTTTTCAGCCTCAATGTAGGGAAGCAACACTGCCACTGCCTTTTTCATCACGCGGGCACTTTTCACCACCTGGGGCAGGAACATTTTTCCTGAACCGAACAACTCACCCACCACGTCCATCCCCGCCATCAAGGGGTTTTCAATTACGTTCAATGCAAATGGATATTGCTGCCGGGCTTCCTCCACATCATCGTCAATAAAATCAACAATACCTTTCACCAGCGAATACTTCAAACGTTCCTGAACATTTTCATCGCGCCAGGCATCGTGTTTTTCTTCTTTCTTTCCATTGTCCTTCACCTTATCAGCATAAGCAATCAGCCTGTCGGTGGCATCTTTGCGGCGGTTTAATATCACATCTTCCACCAGTTGAAGCAGGTCTTTTGGAATTTCATCGTAAATCTGCAACATACCCGGGTTCACAATTCCCATATCCATCCCGGTTTTGATGGCATGAAACAAAAATGCCGAATGCATGGCTTCACGAACCACATTGTTGCCACGGAAGGAAAAGGAGAGGTTACTTACACCACCGCTTATTTTTGCATGGGGCAGGTAAGCTTTGATCCATTTTACTGCATTGATATAGTCAACAGCATAGTTGTTATGCTCTTCGATGCCTGTGGCTACAGTGAGGATGTTGGGATCGAAAATAATATCTTCAGCAGGAAAGCCCACATCTTCAGTGAGTATTTTGTAAGCCCTCCGGCAGATTTCAATTTTTCTTTCGAGGTCTGCAGCCTGGCCATCCTCATCAAAGGCCATCACAATCACTGCTGCGCCGTATTTTTTCACCAAACCGGCCTGTCGTTTAAACTCGTCTTCACCTTCTTTCATGCTAATGGAATTCACAACAGCTTTCCCTTGCAGGCATTTCAATCCTGCTTCAATCACGCTCCATTTTGAGGAATCTACCATGATAGGTAATTTAGCAATGTCTGGTTCTGACATCATCATGTGCAGAAATTTCACCATCTCCTTTTCTGAATCCAGCATGGCTTCGTCAAGGTTCACATCAATGATTTGAGCGCCGCCTTCCACCTGGTCGCGGGCTATGGAGAGTGCTTCTTCATATTTTTCTTCGCGGATCAGGCGGGCAAACTTACGTGAACCACTAACATTAGTCCGTTCACCAATGTTAATAAAATTACTGCCCGGAAAAATGGCGAGCGGCTCCAAACCACTCAGCCGCATTTGTGGAGTTACTTTAGGAAGTTCTCTTGGTTTCCCTGCTTCTGCCACTTTTACAAACTCAATGATATGGTCGGGGGTGGTGCCGCAGCAGCCACCGATAATGTTGGCAAAACCGATTTCAACAAACTCTTTTAGTTGGGCAGCCATGGCTTCGGGCGATTCATCATATTCACCAAACTGATTGGGCAGTCCTGCATTGGGATAAACACTGATATTAAAAGGCGCTTTGGATGAAAGCTCCTGGAGATAAGGCCGCATTTCTTTGGCTCCCAGGGCGCAATTCAATCCAACACTCAATAAATCCATATGCGAAACAGAAATCAAAAAAGCTTCTGTAGTTTGTCCTGACAGGGTTCTTCCACTGGCATCGGTTATGGTGCCGGAAATCATGAGCGGTAAACGAATTCCCTTTTCCTCAAAAGCATTTTCAACAGCAAACATAGCCGCCTTGGCATTAAGGGTATCAAATATCGTTTCTATCAAAAGCAAATCCACTCCTCCATCTATCAAACCTTCGGCCTGCTCCTGGTAACTTTCAACCAGTTGATCGTAGCTCACGGCACGAAATCCCGGATCGTTTACATCGGGTGACATGGAAGCGGTTTTGC
>CAZBDF010000535.1:0-3280 GCA_964490385.1 uncultured Lentimicrobiaceae bacterium
ATTTCATAAACAATCCTTCCCCAGCGGTTGAAGATGGTGAGTTTGAATTGGGTGATACCCGCAGGGTTTTCTGCTTTAGCATAAAAGGTTTCGTTGGATTCGTCGCCATTGGGTGTAAAAACATTGGGAATCCAAATATTGGCGCAGGCATCCACAGCGATGGAATCGGAAATGTAGCAAAATCCATCGAAGGCTTCTAACCAATATTCCCCTTTCTCCCCAACAATCAAAATACTGTCGGTGGAACCGTTGCTCCAATAATAACTTGAATATCCGGTTCCGGGATAAAGCAGAAGTTGCTCACCATCGCACAGAATTGTATCCCGACCAAGATCCAGGTTTCCCTCATAAAAATAAACTTCCACTGAATCAGCATAGAATCCACAAATAGTTTCTACTTCAACTTTGTAAAAGCCTTCATCAGATGCTAAATATTCGGGTTCACTGCTCCCGTCCTGCCAGAGGTAAGAAAGGTATCCTTCGCCAGCATCTAACAGTAGGCTGTCTCCATGGCAAATCCATTCTTCCCGGGCAAGGTTCAGTCCGGGTTCAATAAAATCAGAAATCAGGATGTTGTCGGTGCCGCTGCATCCAATTTCATCAAATACGGTGACTTGAAATTCCCCGGCATGATCAGTTACAAAGGTTGAACCTGATGAGCCATCCTGCCATTCGTAGCTTTGAAAACCTGATTTTGCATGTAACGTTAATTCGCTATCCGGACAGATTACCGTATCATTTCCCAAAAGATCAGCAGGGATAATATTCACTACAAGTATTGTCGAATCCCGTGCAGCGCATCCATTTTCATCAGTTACTTCCAGCCAATAGATGCCGGCGGTATCTGCCAGAAGGGTGGGATAAGTTGAGCCATCCTGCCAAAGGTAGCTTTCATAACCTTCGGGGCCATTCAAAAATGTATAGTCGCCCTCACAAATTTTCATTGTATCCTCACCAATAGAAATATTAAAATCCATAAAAGCTTCAATGTAAATGGAATCGGTGGCAGTGCAATCTAATGAATCATTGACTTCCACCCAATAATTCCCAGTGGTAGCAACGATGATGCTTTGGGATGTTGATCCATTATTCCAGAAATAAGATGAATACCCGGCCCCTGCATCAAGCAATACACTTTGTCCGTAACAGAAAGATGTATCATTTCCCAGCCAAACGTCGAAATATTCAGTAAACCCAACACTGATGGTATCGCTGCCAAAGCCACATTCGTTGGCAACTTCAACCCAATATTCTCCGGCTTGGGTGACAAGATAAGTTTGTCCGCCGGAACCATCCTGCCAAAGATAATTTTCGTAACCTTCACCAGCGTCAAGCTGTAAAAATTCGTTGAAACAAACAAGTGTATCATTTCCAAAGGAAACATCTGGCACCGAAAGAAAAGTAAGGTTAATGGTATCCCGACCTGTGCAGCCATATTCATCGGTAACGTCCACCCAATAAGTTCCGCCTTGTGTGGCTGTAAATGTTGAATCTGTGGAGCCATCCTGCCAAAGGTAATTTTGGAATCCTGATCCTGGATGGAGAATTAACATTTCGCCGGAACATAGTGAAGTGTCGCTGCCGAGATTTATCGATGGAGATGGAAGGATTTGAATAAAGCCTTCCTTTATAATTGTGTCTTGTGTTTCACCATCCGATACTATCAGGCTTACGTCATAAATACCCAGGTTGCTGTATTGGATATTCTCAGGATTTTGTTTTACCGAAGTTGGAGGGTTTCCTCCTTCAAATGTCCATTGCCAGGAAGTAGGATTTATTTGAGACAGGTCGATGAAATTGATAACTTCATTTACACAGGCAATTTGAATATTTGAGGTAAAGTCGGCCTGGATTCCCAAGGAACACAAGGTGGTAATTATAAAACCTTCGACAGCTTGAGCGCTTATTGATACGCTGTTGATGGTGATATCAAAATTATTGCTGATATCCACATCCTCAGGGCTGTATTGCATAGAAGAAATAACTGGTACTAAATCCATCTCATTGCAACCACTAACCCCATTCAAATCGGTTTTTATTAGGTAAACATCATTTTGACCCGTCCCAAAACTGTTGGTGGTTCCGGTGAGGTAAATGCCACTTTCACTTCCATAAATACAACTGTTTGAAAGTAGCGGGGTTTCTTCAATAGCATCACCACCATAAGATTTAATCCAATCGATATTGCCTGACACATCAAGACGAATCATAGCAATATCTCCATTGTTAATTGAATTATTGGCTATGATATAGACTTTGTTATTTATAAAAACACCGGCTTTTGCCGATAGTTCGCCCTGAGAAGTTGCAATGCGTTTGTACCAGGAAATGTTGAAATTTTGGTCAAATTTAATGACAAAAGTCTGCGAAGGGTAATGGGCACTTCCAATAAGTATAGTTTCTCCATTGCCAATATCAATAAAGCTCCTTGGGTAGTAGTTGTAATCCTGAAATAATGACTTTTGCCAAATGTTTTGCCCGTTTTCATTCAGGCAAATTATGACTATTTGAGCGCTTGGAAACCAAATACTCAATGCAATGTATATTTTCCCGTCACCCGAAAAATGAATGTCATAGATGTGGTCGTTGTTTCCGATGCCCCAGGTTTTTTTCCAGAGTACATTTCCTGAAGCATCCAATTTTAGTAAGATATCATCCGGGTAAATGCCGTTATTTCTAAAACAATCAATACCTAAATAGATATTCCCGACCGGGTCTTCTCTTAGCAGATGATGCCACATCCTATTAGGATGGGTAAATTTTTTTGTCCATTCAACAGCTAAGTTTTGATTGAGTTTCATGAGAAATACTTCTTTGGTGTCGCCTGACAATTCATCTCCAACAACAAGAAACCCGCCGTCTTTTGTTTCGATAAATCCTGATGGGTTTTGGTTGCCAGGCAATGGGTATTTTAATGCTGATATGATATTTCCCTGAGGGTTAATTTTTGTGATGACTATATCAATATCTGTATCGTAAGGTGTTTTTGTTGTTTTGGAAATTGCTTCCGATTCCATGACGAGCAATAAATCTCCATTGGATAGTTCTATTGCTCCCGCACCTTTTTCATTATTTTCTGTGCCCAGTGTTTTTTGAAATGTTGCCTGGGGAAATAAATGATGGCAATTAAAGATTAGCGTTAGCAGAATCAGTATTCGCCCAACAACAATGAATCGATATTTAAAGGTTGAAATTGTCATCTCAGCAAAGTTACACTTCCCTGCTTTGAATGATTTTTTGGGCTGCCATATTTATCAATCGCCTGGTAGTCGCAAACCCA
>CAZBDF010000536.1:0-3276 GCA_964490385.1 uncultured Lentimicrobiaceae bacterium
TAAATAGTTGTTTTAAAACCATCCATTAAATTCGTGGTAGAACCATCCAAATTAGGTTTTTGTTTTATTCAAATAGTAAGCACCGTATGCAACAGCAAGTGCTAAAGCGGTTCCAATAGCCGACTCAACAAAGCGCAAACCTGCGTTAATTATTGGGTGTAATTCTTTTTCAACAGTTGATACGATCAGTATTACTGATATGGTGATGGCTGTTAATTTTATGGAATGTTGAATTTTGAAGAAGTAACATAGCAGTACTCCCAGCGCAATGCAGATAGCAAACCCAAGGATTGTAAATGGAAAAAATACCAAATAAACCCCACTAATAATTGCACCTGTTAAAGAGCCAATAATCCGAATTTTGGCAGAATGTAAAGTTTCCCGGGCAGTGCTCTCGCAAACAATAATGCCCGAAATTGCAGCCCAAAGTCCACCAACCAAAGATGTAGGTTCGTGAATCATTTGTGTGAAATAGTAACCACTTACATAGGAACCTACAACCAGGAAAACGCTTTTTAAAGTTACCGAGAGTACAGTGTTATCTTTTATCATGTGATAAAGATATGAATAAAAATCAAATAATAATTTTTGTGGTAGCACCACTGATACCAATGAGATAAATACCCTTGGGAAGCTCAATTTCTTCGATGCTATTTGAAATTTGTATGGTTTCAACCACTGTTCCAGAGGTAGAATAAATTATTGCATGCTCCCCCTGTTTTGCGTTTTTGATGAACAACTTGTTATTTGAACTATAAATTTTACAATCCGACGATACTACTGGACTAATGCCGGTTATCAAGGTTTCTTCGATATACTGAAAATCCTGCCAACGGTTTGCAACCTCGTAAGCAGCGAGCGAACCTACAGGCACATAAACATTGCATGAATTATTCAATTCTGTTTCAAAACCATCATTTGCCAATGACGGTGGTACGGGGTTCCAGCTTTCAATCACCTCGATATTCGAGCATTCGCCAAAGGCATTTGCCTGAATTTGCTGGAGGCCGGACCCCAAAATCACTTTTTCCATTTTGTGTTCGTACAATTCGCTAAACATCCAGAATGCATTTACCTCAATGGTTTCCACCGAATGAGGCACCATAATTTCTTCGATGGAATAACAATTTTGGAAAGCCGCGTTTCCGATTACCTCGAGTCCTTCAGGAAGGGAAATGTTTTTAAGTGAGTGGCAATCGTAAAAAGCAGCTTCTTCAATTTTAAGCAAATTAGTGCAATTGCTAAAATCGAGCGTTTCGAGGGTAGAGCCATCAAAGCCATCGCCCCTGAAACAGTCGTAACCTATTGTTAGCAAAGTTGACGGGCCGGTAAGTTTTGTGATTCCGGAACTGTAAAAAGCACTTGAAACAATTGTTTCAAGCCCCTCGGGCAAGGTAATTTCACCCAGGTCTTCGGCCAGCATAAATGCACTGTAGCCAATGATTTCCAGGCCACTTCCCCATTGGATATTATTAATGTCTTCACTTCCTGTTAATCCGTAATCAGAAATGGTTTTCAAACTATTTGGGATACTAAGGCTATTTAAGTTGCGCGTATTGCTGCAAGCGGCAAAACAAATTGTCTCGACACCCTCGGGTATCGTAAAAGCATTATCTGCTTTATTGCTCGGGTAGGCAATTAGTTGCTTCATGTCTTTTGAATAAATCACACCTTCAATCGAAACAAAATGATTGTTGTCCCCTTCAACTTCGTAAACAATCATTTCGCGGGTATTCGAAAATGCGGTGTAATCGTACGAATTATAATAAGGGCTTGGGTCTTCAAATAAAATGGAAGTGGCTGTTCCTACTTTTACATATTTGGCATTGGAATTAAAAAAACATTGCCATTCATAAGTTACCACTGAATTTGGAAGGATTATGTTATCGATATCAACATACGAAAAGGCAAATGAGGGCAGTGTATTATTGGGCAGATTAATTTCTGAAATATCCAAATCTTCGAGCACTCCCAGGCCGCCCTGACTGGAAACATAGCCTAAATCCTGCAGGAAATAAATATCATCCCTATTGCAATTTCCGATAACAATAAGTGATGTTATCAAATAGTAGTTATCAGGGCCTCCAACCAATTGATTAATGTCATCCTCCAATTGTCCGGGAGCAGAAACGGTTACTGTAAATTCTTCGGCTTTAAGTGTAATTGAAGGGCTAATACATACAACTACAATTAATGCGAGTGCAATTTTTGTAAAGGTGTTTTTGAATAATGTTTTCATGTTTTTACAATTTTAGGTTTACAATATTATGATTTGACAAAATTACAACACAAGAATTATAAATCAGCGACTGAAAGGCTATCAATACTACATCATTGCAAAAAATGGACTATATCAATTGTATATCAATAGCTTTTATGTAGCTGTATTTTATGTGCTTAGGAGATTTTGACTTAAAGTCAGGGCTTTTAGTCAGGGCTTGACTTAAAGTCAAACCCTGACTATAAAATTCCTTATTTTTGTGAGCAAATAAAATCTACTTACTTTAAGATGCTGCCCGATTTGAAAAGCTTATTTATAGTTGCTGTTTTACTGTGCATGTTTGGCAATTTGTGCCAGGCCCAAAATAATGATGAAACAAATACAGATGTTGCCGTGGACACCAACATTGTCGATATTCTAATGAAGGAGCATAATAAAAGTAAACTGGAATATAAAATAGTAGAAACCAAAGAATTAATCAATCAGGCAAGAATTGATAATAATCAGGTGGAACTTGAGCGGCTTTTACTTTTGTTGGGCAGTTTATACATGGAGATAGGTGAGTATGAAACATCTTTAAACACGCTTGATGAATTGAGCACCACCACAAATGATGACACCATACAACTCAAAATTCATTACAATAAAGCGTCTATCTATGGCAGGACAATGAAATATGATGATGCCATCGATGAGTTGCTATCCCTGAGGAGCTTAAATGAAACTATTAAAAACCAAACCATTGAAGCCTATGCCCTGAATCAGATTGGTGTAATTTACGCCATGCAAAAGTCCATGGATGTCGCTCAAAAATATATCAACGCATCATTGGCCATAAGCATCGAAAGCAATGATTACGTGTGTATGGCAAATGCTTACAGCAATTTAGCATCCTTTTGCAATGATGCCGACAGCAGCATAAAGCAATATTTGGATTATTCGCACAAAGCTTTGCATTATTATAATTTAACAGGCAACAAAAATTATATCCTTTCTCTGTATAATGATATGGTAATGAGGTTTTGGGAAGAAGAAATGCAGGACTCGGTTGATGT
>CAZBDF010000537.1:0-3276 GCA_964490385.1 uncultured Lentimicrobiaceae bacterium
GTGGTGCAGGTCTGATCCGTTTGTGCATTTGCGCTAGCTATCAGCAGCATTGCGATTAAAATAATTGTAAGATTTTTCATGATGTATTTTGTTTTTTGCTTAGGGCGAAGAGCTTAGGGCGAAGGGCAGTGAGCAGCCTGTTATGTTTTTTGCACTCTGCTCTTCGCTCTATGCGCTCCGCTCTCCGCGTTTTAAAGTTTTATTATTTTATTTGTTATCAATTTATTTTTGGTTTGTATGCGGATGAAATACATCCCGGAAGGTAAATCGGCAATATTGATTTCTGCCTGCCTGGCATTACACTCCTGTATCTTTACTACCTCACCCGCAATGTTCATTATATCCACCGATTGAAGTTTTTCTTTGCAGGAGATAAAAAGCTTATCGTTTGCAGGGTTGGGATATAAAGTAAAACCCGGAGCGTTGTTGCTTTCGATGCCGATGGCGAGATCGACATGGATATAGTCCGTTTTTAAAAGGGTATCCGAACCAAAGGCGTTGTTAACAATGAGCTTTACATCGTAGTCTCCCGGAAGGGCATATTTAATTTCCGGGTTTTGTTCCATTGAAGTTTCGGGTGTACCGCCCTCAAATTCCCATGCCCAGGTGGTGGGGTTATTGGCAGATAAATCTGTGAAATAAATGGTATCCCCTTCAACAACGCTCGTGGTATCGGCAGCAAAAGCGGCCAATGGATTTACTATTTCAAAGAATTGGCAAAGGCGGTTTAATAATTCCGCTCGCGTGTTCGGAAAGTCATCATCATCCAGATCGGCGAGCGCGTAAGAAAAGCAGAAAGTCCGCTGCGCGAAATCCCCGCTGTTTTGAACGGCTACAATTCCGTAATCGCATTCGGTGAATGCAGCCAATGCCCCGGGCAGGGGTTCGTAAATGTCGATATAAGAGTTTCTAAGCTGGCTGGAAGAATTAAACAACATGTCAGCTGTGATTGCCATTGGCTGGCCGGCCAGGGAATCAATGTAATTTGTAGTTCCATCCTCGGCAGAGGCAAGGCCAAAAAGATGCAGTAGCGCATTGTTTCCAGTCTGGTCATAACCAAAGGCATCGCCACTTTCGAGGTAAACACAGCCACCATTTTGCAGGTAGTCGCTGATGGAACCGGCCATCTGATCATCGAGGGCAGTATAATCGGCTAAGAAATTCCCAAAAGAGAGAAAGACCGCCCCGAAGCCATCAAGGCTTTCGGGAAATGTATTTTCGTAGGTTACTGCATAGGCGTTTTCAGAAAGATAATCCCTGATAAAGCCCCCGCTGTTACTTGCACCATCCGGCACACCCTCATAAACCAACAAACCATGATTTACGGTTATATAATCTTTTTGTAGCAGCGTGTCGGAATGCAGTCCGTTCGAAACAACCAGCATCACATCAAAGCTGTCTCCGCCATTGTAGGTCCAGCCCGGATTTTGCTCCTCCGAATCTATCACCGCATCACCATCAAAATCCCACTGCCACGAATTAATCGGGTATGCCGGGTCTGAGACTGAAAAGTCGGAAAACTGGACTTCGAGCGGGAAATCCCCAACTTTTTTATCAGCAATAAAATTGGATAGCAAATAAGCTTCGGGCAATTCATACCCAAAAAATTCCATGATTTTCAACAGAACATTATTGCGGGAACTCAGGGCATCGCGGTCGATCAAATCTGCCAGCGAATAACCTAAATAAAATGCTTTGTGCCCGTAGGAACCTGAGCCATCATTCATAATGGAAACATTGCCATACCCGTTTTCGTAAAATGGAACGATTGCCCCGGGAGCCGTTTCCAATTTATCGATATACCAATTGTACTTCTGGTTCGATCCTGTAAATAACATCCCTTCAAAAGGACTGCCTTCAATGCCAATCAGACTATCAAGCGGGTTTTCAACGAGTGAAAGCGGATTGTTACTCACGCCAAACAATTGTTTCATCGCTGTGTAATTGGGATAGCCAAAATAATTCATGCTGGTGAACAAGCCACTCATCTCAGCATATAAACGTCCACCTTTCTCAAGGAATTCCTGGCTTAACAGCGCATGTTCTTCAGTAAACATGGTTCCCTGGTCCAATGCATCGCCATAATTTCCATGCGACAGGAAAACGGTTTCAAAACCCATCAGCGATGCCGGGAAAGTATTTGAATAGGTGTAATCGATACCAAGATGCTGAAGAAAAGTCCTGAAATAGCTACCGCTGTAATCTTGTCCGAATTCTTCGCCCTCGAAAATAAATATCCCGGCAGGGGCAACCAGCAGTTCAACAATTATATCCTGCCCGTAAACCACAGCCGCGTTTGTTTGGAAATGAATGGTAAATTGGACTAAATGAGAATTTGCATCTTCACTCACCTGTATGCGGAACTGGTCTTCAATTGCAAATTGCCCATCGGGAGGAATATTAATCGTAGCCGTTCCATTCAAAATGATTATCGAAGGATCATCCGTTTGTATCATAAGCATCGCGTTATCTTCACCAACATAGGGAACATAATTCCGGAATTCAAAATTCAATGTAACTTCCTCACCCGCTTCGTTTACATTGTTGCCATTTTCATCCTGTGGGGTATAAGCTACCAATTCCAGTTTCAATTCCTGGGGCATGTTTACGTTCTGCTCAACAAGCATGTTTAAAGCATTTACCCTGCCGGTACCGAGCACATATTGGTAAACAGGATTGAGTGAATCGATGTTATCGGTTGTACCCATCACCTGGGTAATAAGTTGTTCATTGGTCCAGTCGGGGTGGTATGACTTCAGAAGGCCAAAACACCCTGCAACCATGGGGCAGGCCATAGAAGTGCCCTGTAACCTTGTGTAGGTGTTATTGGGAGTAGTGGATAATATTCCACCCTCCCAGCCACCACCGGGTGAAGAAATATCAACCGCCGGGCCATAGGATGAATACCCGGCCTTGGTATCGTCAACACTCACCGAAGCAACCGAAACTACACCCATATAATCAGAAGGATAATGTGCAATTATGGTGTTGTGGTTACCTGCCGAAGCAATAAGGATGCTTCCTAAGCCACGGGCATATTGTACCGCCTCATCGCCGGCTTGCGAATAAGTTCCTCCCCAGCTATTGGAAATGAAATCGGCCCCGTTTTCGGCAGCATAAATAATTCCATCGTAAGCTGCAATCCATTGGCCAAAAGCATTGGCTATTTGTACAGGCATAGTTTTAACATTCCAGCTTATGCTGGCAACACCTCTTTCGTTGTTGGTGGCTCCGGCAGCAATCCCCGAAGTGTGGGTTCCATGGTCCTCACCTGAG
>CAZBDF010000538.1:0-3266 GCA_964490385.1 uncultured Lentimicrobiaceae bacterium
AGCATAGGATGGGGAACTGTTTTGCAGGATGACTTCACCATTGCCTGTTGCTTCCAGCTTGTCTATCCAGGCATTTTGCCCTGTATATCCAAAATTCATTCCTTCGGTGATGGTGTTGTTCTGTCCGAGTATCGATACAAGGTCACCTGTCCCGTCGCTGGTTCCGTTAATGCCAAACATTCCATGTACAGACGTTGAGGCATCGTAATACCAGGTATCGCCACCTTCCATGTAAAGCATTCCTCCATCATTAAGGAAGTCTGCCAGTTTTTGCCCTTCGGTGGAAGTCAAAACATGGTTGTCGGCATAGATTCCCAAACACACAAAAACAGAGGCATAAAGTTCCAGGTTATTCGGAATGGATGTTTCAAAATCTGAAGAAATACCCAATGAGTTTATGGCAGCCTCAATTTCATTTGCTGAATTATTGTTTCCATCCAGGTCAATAATAAGTACCGGGTTTTGCCCAACGATAGAAGTGAAATTGTCACTTCCGCTGATGCCATGGTCAGCTGTGTATTGAAACTGAAATTCAGCAGAGTGTCCGGCTGGTGTAGCCGCAGCAACGAATACCTCAAAACTCGCTGAAGCATCATTTCCCGGAGTAATATTTCCAAAAACTTGTGGGTCAATGGTATTGATGGTGATATAGCTATCTGTCGTAGTGAGTTCACCCAATACATTCATTGCCCCGGAAGAGCCGGAGTTTTCAATGCTGATAACGAAATTTGCGGTCTCACCCGGATCGAGCCTGCCATTGTTATTGCCGCCGGGATCAAGGATTGTAAAATTTTCCATTGAAATATTGGGGGCATGTCCGGTAATTTTAAATGTAGCATTCCATGTATTTGTGCCATCAGTAATTTCCATATCAAAACTGATTTGGTGTAAATCAGGAATGTCTTCAGCAATCAGAACTTCAAAGGCCCCATTTTCAAGGATGGTTTGTCCTGCCGGGATTTCGGGCCAGCTGTGTGTTGATGCGACAATTTCTGCAAAAGCATCGGCAGTAGATATTGAGGCTGAAATGTTGCTTGCCGTTTCATCACCGATATTTTCAAGCGAAACATTTAACAGTATATTTTCGCCATAATCTGCTAGTCCATTATTATTTCCATCCGGGTCGCTAATGCTTACATCATCTAAACTAATAAATGTCCCACCAGGCGAAGAAACTTCTACGGTTCCTATAAAGGTTTTCCCATTTTGTTTGGTCACTACTACATCGGCAGTACCAGGTTCATTAATGGGATCAAGCTGAACTATGGCCTCGCCTGAAGCATCTGCCAAAGCAGCACCATGCAACACGCCATCTTTTGATATCGCAACATATGCATAAGGATCGGTGTTCACGGTAAAAGTCTCGGTACCCAAAGGCATCAGTGCCGGATAAGAAACGTTGATATCGGGTGGCTGCGAAAAATAGACCATGAGCGAAGGATCACCCATCAAGTGGTAGATTTCCCAGTAATAATTTGTCAAGCTCGATCCTGCCTGTGTAACGGCGAGGTTACCGGCGCTGGGCATCTGGCCCTGGGTAATAAACCAATCATCCGTGTTTATTCCGGTGCGATCGTGGAAATTGCGGTCGTAAGCACCCAGGTTTTGGGAATGATAAGTAGGATTGGTAGCTACACTTTCATAGCCCACGCCCCACCAAAAGTCTTCGTCCCAGTAAGTACTGTTTGATCCGCCAATATATCCAATAGCCCCTTTGTTGGCTGCACGCAGGATTTCCTCGCCAAAACAAGTGGTTTGAAATTCCACCGATGAACAACAATTACCCACCATCAAGGGATATTTATGCGCGTTTTGCAGCGCGCTGATATGGCTGATTGAAAAATTGGGATTGGCCCAACCTTGAGCGCTGCAATGTGCAGAGTAGTTGGCGTAGGAGACGCCATTGCTCACATCCTGCCTGATGTTGGCTGAATAGTTTCCACCGGAGGGTTCTGGTTGCAAATAGACGTGCGAAGTTAAACCGTGGGCGGCATTAAAATAATAAGTGGTTCCATAGTTGATCTGCCCGTTGCCCCAGGTGAGCTGGTGGTAGCTATCAGCTCCAGCTACCATTACAACTTCGTCAAGGAATGATGCATCAGGAAAGGTGTATTGCTCGTATTCCAGGGTTTTATCAATTTGTGGCTGAAGTTGGCTCAGGTTTGTTGCCGAAAAACGCCCGTAGTAGCACTCTGGGAATATGTCGCCCGTGTATTCGCAATAATAGAGATCGGTAACATGGTTTCCTGCTGTTCCGCTAAAGGCAGGTATCTGTGCCACATCGCCCACTATCAAAACAAAGCTTTGTGGGTTGTACCCGGCAGGTGGATTGTTGTAAAAGTTTTGCAGGTAGGTTTTAATGCTTGATGTGGTGGTATCAACTGACGGGTTATCGGTATAAGCTTCAACAACATTAAATCCTTTTTTGGTTTTCCATTCGATGAATGGTTGCAAGGCATCTTCAAACATTGGGTCGGAAACGATGATGTAAGTTACAGGTGCATCATCGATCAGCTCGCGGGCTTGTGAAGGATTATGGTTGATTAATTGCGTGTAATTGGCTTCGAACCACGGGGAATAGCCTTTGGCTTTTTCGGCATTCGTGCGCTGGATGTTGGCTCCTTTAAAACTAATTTCAAATTCGATATCGTTAAAAACATTTAATTCGCCTGTAACTGGATTGTATTGGAAAGGGGCAATTTCGAGCCGGGCGATACGTACACCGCGGATAATTCCCAAATCGATAACCTTCACGGGTTCCTGGCCGAAAAATTCGTTTTGTGTATAAACTTCGCTATTGTAATGAAATGGCAAATCCTCAGGGTTGTCGATGCTTTTTGAAACCGTAGGCTGGAAGGGGAAAAGCTGGTTTGATATATTGTAATCCGAAAGTTTCACAGTTTCATAAGAGATGCTGTTGAAGCTAATATCGTATTCACATCCATAAGGAACCTCAATGAGTTTTTTCATCACTGGCAATTTCGGGTTTCCTGATTCCATCATGGTGCCATAACCAGGTATTACAAATTCGGTAAATTCGCCCTGATCAGTGTTTACTGCAAAGTGATTAAACCTTGATAAGGTGTTTTGGATGACCAGGTACTCGTCAGAGCTTTCTATCAGTTCAAATGAGGTGGCCTTGCCCGAAACCTGGATGGTTTGGGCTGTTGCATTAAATGCAAAAAACAGGCATGTTAAAAAGATGCCTGAAAATGTGAATGTTTGAATACTCTTCATCGTCATTTGTGTTTATATATTTTCTAAAA
>CAZBDF010000539.1:0-3249 GCA_964490385.1 uncultured Lentimicrobiaceae bacterium
GCGATTTTTTTGGCCCGGTTGATCTGGGCTTACATTAATTCGGGCAAATACAACAGCCTCAATATAGGGGCAGGGCTTTTGGCCGGTTCCATATTTCCCGGATCCAACAGGCTTATCTTTAGCGGTTTTTCACCCTGCTGGGGAGGCTTCTATGTATCTTCGATGGGAGGTGCTGCCTTGATTTTTGACGACCTCGGCATCAATATGCTTTCCATTATTGGCAAAGCGCAACAGCCGTCCATCCTGTTTTTAAACAGAAAACATGGCGAAGAAATCGAGGTACAGATCGAAGCTGTTGACCTACACAAAGTTTGGGCTTTGGGACGGAAAGGCATGTACGGAATGATGGATCACGCTTACGAAAGATTTGGGCCACAATATGAAAATACCCCCCGGATTTTATCCACCGGCCCCGCATCAGCAAGTACTGATTTTGGCGCCATCGCCTCGGCACCCATCAAAAAAGGTAAAATATCAAACGTGGATACTTGGGCAGGCAGGGGTGGGTTTGGCACAAAAATGCTAAAAGAACATAACATTGCTGCTGTGATTTATGGTGGGACATTTATCGACGAGGACTTTCGCGACCGAAAAGTGGCCGACGAATGGTTTCAGGATAAGTACCAGAAAAAGATGGCTGCCAAGGACATCGAAGCTACAACAAAATATCGCTTCGACCCAAATTTTGAAACCGGAGGAACTTTCGGGGTAAATTATGCCACACTTGGCGGAAGGGTAATTGCTTTTAATTATGCCAGCATGTCGTGGAGCGAGGAAGATCGATTGAAGATGCACAAGGATCTCATTGTTGGGCACTACCTCAAACAGTTTAACCAAGAAACCATTGCGAACAAGCAACAATTTAATTGCGGCGAACCTTGTGCAGCAGTTTGCAAAAAAATGAACAATCAATTTAAAAAGGATTATGAGCCCTACCAAACCATGGGTCCGTTAAGCGGAATTTTCGACCAGCGGGCCGCCGAGCGGCTAAACCATCATGCCGACATGCTGGGGTTCGATGCCATTTCGGTTGGTGGCGTAATTAGCTGGTTGATGGAATGTCTCGACAAAAAGTTTTTAACACCTCAGGAGTTGGGCGTAACAGGACTTCCCAAATTCAATCTTGATAATTTTGATGTTGTTAATGATTCCAACAAAAACGCCCAAATTGCCATTGAACTTTTAGATGCCATTGTCGAAAAAAAAGGAATACTTGACCTGAGCGAGGGAGCAAGGAAATTTGGACGTAGATTGTCGCGCGAAAAAAACCTCAACCTGCTCGATTATTTTGTTTTTAACTCCTTTGGCCGCAAAGGCTGGATGGTACCAAACCAATACTGGACACCGGGCGTATTATCGCCAATGCCCATCATGGGCAAATATTACAATAATTACGGCAATGTATTTTTACCTCCCCGTGAGCTGGGCCGTCAAAATGCTGACAGGATGAACAAAGAGCTGATACTGGACAATCTTGGTTTTTGCAGGTTTCACCGCAACTGGGCCGAGGTGATGATGCCCGAAATAATGGGCGAACTGTTTGGCCTTGAAGAAAAGTTTTTGAAAAACATTTCATATACCGCCAGTCGCATCAACAGCCGGAATGCTTCTGTCTTTTGGGAATCCGAAAGAAATTTCGACCTTATCCATTCATTCATTAAGCGACAAAAAGAGGTTCATGGTGCCCAGGGAGATGAGATAAATTATTGGCTGGATTATTTTGAGCGGGACAAAAAATTGGCCGCCCTCGATTATTGGTACGAAATACATAAAGGCGTACACGAAACCTTGCGGGAGTTTTGAGTAGTAACCTTTTCAATTAAAAAGGTGGATCATTTTTGAGAGTTATTCACGTTTCCGTGTCCTGATATTTCAATTTTAACGTTTCCATGTCCTGGCTGACGATGGAAAGTTGCTGGCTGCACCTGACACTCGAATGTCCACAGGACTTCGAAACGTCAAAAAATGAAATCCTGTGTTTTAACGGTCTCCGGGCATACTTGTGCCCATACCATTCTATAACTCAATCTTATCGAGCAGCCTTGGCGCATAACACTGCCATCCATATTTATCCTTCATTTTCACGCGCAGTGCCTGCGATGCTTGTGGTTCGCCGTGAATGATAAAAACTTTTTCGGGAGGATTTTTAATCTCTGAGACCCATTCAAGCAATTCGCTTTGGTCGGCATGTGATGACATGGTGTGGATATGCTCGATATTGGCCCTGACCTTAAAATACTCACCATGGATTTTAATTTCACCGGCACCTTCATCAAGCATCCGGCCACGGGTACCAGCAGCCTGGTAGCCCGGAATTATTATAGTTGCATTCGGATTATCCAGGTGTGATTCGAGGTAATGAAGGATGCGGCCACCATTCATCATGCCGCTTCCGGCGATGATAATCCTGGGGTGTTTGTTCCTGGCTAAAGTACGGGTTTCTTCTACCGAACGCACCATTCGCGTGCTTTTAAACACCTCTCTAAACACATCTGGTTCCAAGGTGAGCCAATCAGGATATTTTAGGAATAATTTACTAACATCAGTACCCATGGGGCTATCAAGATAAACCGGAATATCCGGTATTTTATTCTCCTGTTTTAGTTTCCAGATCGCATACATAAAGTCCTGGGCACGGTCAACCGTAAAGCTAGGCACGATTAGCGGCCCATGGTTCCCAAGGCTTCTGTTGATAATCTTCAACAGCACATCTTCGGTGGATTCCACAGGATGCAGGCGGTCGCCATAGGTGGATTCGATAAACAGGTAGTCGGCTTTATCGGGTTTGTCGGGAGGGAGGAGCATGGGGTCGTTTGGCCGGCCGAGGTCACCTGAAAAAACCAGCCTTTTACCGGCAATATCCATTTCAATAAAAGCTGATCCGGGGATGTGGGCATTCCTCCTGAATCGAAAACTGATTTCATCAGTTAACCTGACAAATTGATTTAATGGTTGAGGGGCGAGCAGCGATAAAGTTTGTTCCACATCACCAAGTGTATATAAGGGCAATGCGGGGCTGTGTTTCGAAAACCCTTTGGCGTTGGCATGTGCGGCATCTTCTTCCTGTATCTTTGCGCTGTCGCTAAGGATTATTTCCGCCAAATCAGCCGTTGGTCCGGTGCAAAATATCGAACCATCAAAATATTGGTTTACCAGCCGGGGGAGGTAGCCGATGTGGTCGAGGTGGCCGTGGGTAAGTATCACATGGTCAATTTCGCCTGCCGGAAATGGCAGATCCATCCAGTTCAA
>CAZBDF010000540.1:0-3240 GCA_964490385.1 uncultured Lentimicrobiaceae bacterium
TTTGATCTAAAAGCCAAATAACTAATGTTTTAACTTTTGTGTTTTGGTTAAAGGGTAACTGTCTGACAGCTTTTTATACCGGACTCATAAATAATTCCCTCTACCCTGTGTTCTTTTAATAAATTAAATTTGCATTATGAAAAATCTCATTCATTTTAAGAACCTACTCCCGGTAGCATTTCTGCTGGTTTTCTTCCTGGCAGAAAGCTATGGGAATGCACAAGCAATATTTGGCGACAAACATATTATTGACGACAACGGAAGTGCTTCTGAGTTACATTGCGCCGATATCAACAATGATGATATTACCGATCTGTTATCATTATCAAGCGATCACATCGCAGTATATTACGGGCAGGGTTCGGGGAATTTTAGTGAAAAAGAAACTTTAATCAATTTCCCTAACAGCTATAATGTTTCGATGTTTATTTTTGATTTTGATAATGATCAGGATGTAGATATCCTTCTTGACAAAACAGATTTGTTTCTTTTCCCTAACGACGGTCAGGGCAATTTTGAAAGTTCTGAAACCCTGCTTTCCAGCATTCCGGGCGACGACTTTTATGTAGCTGACATTGACAATGACAATGATGCTGATGTGCTTAAAACGACCTACTCAGAATCAAGTAATATGCTTGAAGTATTTCTATATGAAAATCCTGGAAATGGAAACCTTAACAGTGGAACAGTAATTTATGACAAATTTATTCCGCCCGAAAATAGTATTGTATTGCATTTTACCGATTTGCAACAAGACGGGGACCTTGACATTATGGTGGATTTGTATTATAACGATTGGGATGAAACATACAACGCAATCTATTCCGGGATAAACTCGAACAACGCATTCGACTTTGATTTTGTGATGTCGTCCTCCAGTTCAATTAGCATTCAGCCGGTCGATCTTAATGGCGACAATCATCCTGACCTGTTGACCCTGGGGATGCTAAATGACGTGTATTGTTGGTACTGGTACGAAAATGACGGAAACAACGAGTTTGAAAACGCGCATCATTTAAGTAATGGTTCAATATCCAACAGACTTATGATTGATGCCGATATGGATGGAGATACAGATATAGTTTACGGGAGCTACTACCCAAACGAGCGTAACGCCATGAGTTGGATTGAAAATGATGGGACGGGCTTTTTTGCCGATAGCTATTTTATTGCTGCCGGATATATTTATCCGAAAAAATCATTTGATGTAGATGGTGATAATGATTTAGATTTTTTATATAGCAGTTACCCATCTGGTATTGGTTGGATGGAAAATTTGACAATCAGCAAATAAAAGACCCTAGATTATAAATTGGTCAAAAAAAACATTGAATATGAGAACAATAACATTAGTAACACTATTTACTACCTTGCTGTATTCGTCCGCCTTTTCACAAAACAACCTGCAAGATGAATTCATTATCGATGATTATTGCGGGAATGTTTTCGACATCCATTCAGGTGATATTGATGGTGATGGAATTAAGGATCTGCTAACAATGCATTTTTCGTACATACAATCTTACAAAGGCATTGGCAACAATCAATTCGGCGTACCTTTAAAACTGATTGATATTGGCTATTCATCTACAACAAAAATGTTTTTAAATGATTTTGATGGTGATGGCCACCTCGACATTCTTTGTCAGCTTGGGAATGATTTACGCTTGTATCCTAATGACGGGGATGGCAACTTTTCGGATTTTTCGCTTGTTCTTTCCATGAGTGATTGCGTGTTTTATCTCGAAGATATTTATGGCGATGGGGACCTTGATGTGATCGTGGAAAAGTTAGAATACTTCTGGGGCTGGGAGTATTATGATTATGACTTGTATTTTTATGAAAATAACGGGGACGGTAGCCTGGCAGGTTCACAACTTATTCTTTCATCAAATGAATATACTTCATCCCATTTAAATTTTAATGATGCTGATGGCGATGGTGATATGGATTTTACCATCGTTGTAACTAATTATTCATCCTGGCAAAAAGAATATCATTTGGCGATTAATACAGGGAGTAGTTTCGATATTTACTTATTGGAGGACTATCCGGGGTATAGTTCTGGAACAGCGATACCGGTTGATTTTAATGGTGATGGCCACATAGATGTTTTGGCACACGATAGTGAAGGCAACACGATTGTGATTGAGAATGATGGCAATTCAAATTTTAACGAATCTTATTTAATTAGCGATCAATTTTACAAAAACATCCAGGTTTTTGATGTTGATAATGACGAAGACTGTGATATTGTTTATTGCAGTGGCGACACATGCTACTGGGATGTTAACGACGGCAACGGTAATTTTGATACCTCAATAGTAATACTTGAAGATGTATTGCAAACCTATCCGCTAAACCCTGACGATGACCTCGATTTGGATCTTTTTGGAAACTACAGGAACAAAACAGTTTGGTTCGAAAATGAGGCAAACCTACCTCCCTTTACATTTGATTTTGATTTATGCGATAACGACAGCATATACTTTGCAGAAGAATGGATACATACCGGAGGAATTTATTACGACTCGTTGCTTAGTATAAATGGCCAGGATAGCATCATAGTTTATAACATTACAAGTTTACCATCTCCGCCCGAATTTGCGGTTTCAGGTGCTACAGAAGTGGCACTTAATTCCATCGAAACTTATTCAGTCCCCGAAAATATTGAGGTAGAATATACCTGGCAAGTTGAGTATGGAAATATTATCGACCACCCCTCAGATAATTCGATAACTGTTCAGTGGAGCAATACCAACATCGTAGGTGAAATTGAGGTAGTTTCCGAATTTATTGAAACGAATGCATGCTCTTATAACACAACTATTACAATAACCGTTGGCGATAATGGAGTAAATGAAATTAACAATTCAAACATTTCAGTTTATCCAAACCCTGCTGATGAATGGATATTTATAAACTCCGACAAAGCCCTGACCTGTACTATTTATAATCTTCAAATGAAGCAACTCCTCCAAACTAAAGAATCTGAGATCAACATTTCCCATTTTACAAACGGCGTTTATCTCATTAGCTTACAAGATAAAACCAACAAAACAGTTTATCAAAGCAAACTTGTAAAAAGGTCATGGTAGGTTAGGGCCTGGTGTCCCCTGGAAGAAATAGAGGTATGTTCAGGAGTTAGCGCCAAGTTGAGAAAAATTTACAACAATGAAAAGGACAATAAAACTGATCTTTATATTAATAAGCTTGAATTATGGACTGATCGCTCAAACT
>CAZBDF010000541.1:0-3234 GCA_964490385.1 uncultured Lentimicrobiaceae bacterium
TAATTAGGTTTCAAATCTATAATTGATGTTGTCGCAAAATTTGAATGAGGTGCCCTGACATAAATTTAGGGATTGTTAGTTAAAAAAGTGTCGGACAATATCGTTGCCATTGGCAAAAATAAGTAATCCAAACAAGATAACCATACCTGCAATTTGAGCATATTCCATGAATTTATCACTTGGTTTGCGGCGTGCAACGATCTCGTACAATAAAAACATCACATGGCCTCCGTCCAGTGCAGGAATTGGCAGAATGTTTAGTATGGCCAGCATGATTGATAAAAATGCTGTTAATCCCCAAAATGCCTGCCAGTCCCAGGTTGAAGGGAAAATGCTCCCTATGGTAATAAATCCGCCAACTGATTCATAAGCCCTTACTTCGGAGCTAAACAACAATTTTAGTTGTTTAAGGTAGTTCTCAACTCCCTTGTATGTTTTAATGGTTCCTGCCGGAATGGCTTCTAAAAAGGTGTAATTTTTCTCCTTTAGGGTGAAATAGTTATTTATGTTTTTGGTTGCTACCCCGATGGTTCCGGCTGGTAAAACAGCTACCGGTTTGGTTAATGTCTTTCCATCCCTGATGATGGTCAGGTTAATTTCCTGATCCTTATAGTTAACAATTTCTTTTCTGAATTCATCAAAATAAAGGGTCTCTGTGTCATTTATTCCAACAATCTGATCGTCTGCCTGGATTCCTGCCTCAGCAGCAGGGGATCCTTTTGTTACTTCACCTACATGAAACGGAAACCTGAAACTGATGAAATCGGGATTTCGGTGATGGACCATTTTGTTGAGAAAGCCACTCGGGATATCAATATTTACCTGTTTGCCATTGCGTAAAACCTGAACAGTTTTGGCTTCTTCAATAATTATCTCGGCTGGTATTTTATGGAATGCTTCAACAGTACGGCCATCAACTGAGAGGATTTTGTCACCATTGCGCAAACCCATTTCGTAGGCAAGCGAATCAACAGTAATTCCGTATTTCACTTCTGATGTAGGCAGGTATTGTTCACCCCAGTAGGTGAGCATAAAAACATAAATGAAAACCGCAAGCAGTACATTTACCATTACCCCGCCCAACATAATTATGAGTCGTTGCCATGCAGGTTTTGCCCTAAATTCCCATGGTTGCGGTGGCTTTTTCATGGCTTCTTTGTCCATTGATTCGTCAATCATGCCCGAAATTTTTACATAACCCCCAAGTGGCAGCCAACCCATGCCATATTCGGTTCCTTTGTAGTTAAATTTGAAAATTGCAAACCAGGGGTTAAAGAAAAGATAAAATTTTTCAACACGTGTTTTGAACGCTTTGGCCGCAATAAAGTGGCCAAATTCATGAAAAATTACCAGTATCGAAAGACTTAATAATAATTGTAAAACCTTAATTAAAATATCCATTTATTTTTGTACTTATAATGATTAGGCAAGCAGACTACCTGTGAGTTTTGATGCGTATTTTCTTGTGCTCAAATTAGTTTCAATAAGTTCATCCAGTGTTGGATTGGCAATATAACCCATTGCATCCATACATTGTTCAATGATTTTTGGCATTTGCAAAAAATTAATTTTTTCTTCCAAAAAAGCCTGAACAGCCACTTCATTAGCAGCATTTAAAACACAGGGAAGATTGCCCCCTTTTTCCATCGCCAAAAATGCGAGTGCAAGATTACTAAAAATATCCCGATCAGGTTTGCAAAATGTCAACTCCGCGAAATCAAGAAAATCGAAACGCTTAAAGTTTGAAAATATTCTTTCAGGATACGACAGTGCATATTGTATGGGCAGATGCATGTCAGGCAGTCCCATTTGCGCCTTGATTGATCCATCCCTGAATTGAACAAAAGAGTGAAATATTGATTGGGGATGGACAACGACATCAATCTGTTCTGGTTTTAGGTCGAACAGCCATTTTGCCTCGATAACCTCCAGGCCTTTGTTCATAAGCGATGCCGAGTCGATGGTGATTTTTTGCCCCATCTCCCAGTTAGGATGGTTTAAAGCATCCTGTTTGCTGACAGTTTCAAGGTACTTCCGGTCTTTGCCGAGGAAAGGCCCGCCTGAAGCGGTGAGGTAAATCTTTTCAACCGTGCCGGGGTTTTCCCCAATAAGGCATTGAAAAATGGCAGAATGTTCGGAGTCAACAGGAACAATATTTACCTTTTTATCCTTCGCCATTTTCATGACCATCTCGCCGGCGACCACAAGTGATTCTTTGTTTGCCAGGGCAATGTCGCATCCGGCTTGTATGGCGTTAATTACCGGCTGCAAACCTGCAAACCCGACCAGTGCCACCAAAACCATATCAATATTGTAAGCACTCACAATTTGATCCAGGTCGTTTTTCCCGGCAAATACCTTTATCCCCTTTTTAGTTAGGATAGATTTTACGTTTGGATAACTGTTTTTGCAGCCAATGACCACGGCTTCCGGCTCAAATTCCAAAGCTTGTTCAATGAGCAGGTCGGCATTGTTTAGTGCCGTTAAAATCACTGGCCTGAAAAGTTTTTTGTTATTGCGGATTACATCAAGTGCCTGCGTACCGATTGACCCTGTGGATCCTAATATGGCTATTTTTTTTTGCAAACTATAAAAATGGTTATGATGGTGTGTAAATTAGAAGGTGATCAACTCCTCGGGGTTAACAGGGTTTCCGTTGTACCACAACTCAAAATGTAAGTGTGGACCGGTGGTTAATTCCCCCGATTCTCCCATAATGGAAATAGTTTCACCAGCTTTAACAAAAGTACCTTGTTGTTTTAGTAAGGCAGAATTATGCTTGTAAACCGAAATCAGGTTGTTCTGATGTTGAATACCGATGATGTAACCGGTTTCGAGTGTCCAATCCGAAAAAATTACAGTCCCGTCAAGGGTTGATTTGATAGCTTGGTTTTGACTGGCGACAACATCAACGCCAAAATGACTGTTGTTGGCATCGAAACTACGTGTAACTATGCCCTGCAAAGGCGGAAAAAAATTAATGTTCCCAAAATTTACCTGGGCTGGTTTGTAAGCTCTGTTTTGATGAAGGTTGTACATTGACTGTGCTTCAAATTCTGCACGCAAAGCTGAATCCACTCCAGAACGCGAATTGGAAATGGTGTCATAATTCAATCCAGTTCGATTGGGTGGAGTAATTTCCTCCAGCATTTCTTCTCCCTGAAAAATTCTTTTCAGGTTAAAAATATACAAGTCTTTTCTCTCAAACTCCCTTTCCAGCGAATCGGTTTTGCG
>CAZBDF010000542.1:0-3227 GCA_964490385.1 uncultured Lentimicrobiaceae bacterium
TCTAAAATATGATGCCATTTGATGGTCCCGAATTTTACTGTTTCAATCATGGGTCCCCCCTTTTTTAAGTAAGTATTTGGTTTTGCTACATTCCGTGGGAAATTTTTGAGCCGCAAATGTAAGAAAATCCCCTCAACAGGACGGATGAAAACGGGATTAATAATTTGTAAGGATGCTTTTTTTGGGCGGCGGACGGGCCTGCCTAGCCGGCAAGGCTGGCTTTCCGCTATAGCCTGCATGTAGCACCTGTGTTTTTGTAAGCTGTACGCGGGCTTCCTTGCTCCTCCGCTAAAGCTTCGGCGCACGCGGACGTCAGCCTGCGCCAGCCAACAAAAAACATCAGGTGCTACTTCACAGGGCTGTCGCTCCAATCCCTGCCGCAGCGGTTCCACTAACCCGAATCGGGATATGTAGAGCCTTTCCGTGGCTCAATGCATTTTAATGCAGCCCTATCGGAATAATATTTAATGAGTTCCGTATGGGACGAAATATGGGTGTCCGACAAATTGCAAAGAATCTCGTGTGTTCGATTTTATGAATCCCTGCCTGCCGGCAAGGCTGGCTCTACGAGGATTTAGCCCTTTCTTTTTTTACAAATTGTTACAATTCTGCAACCTCTACGAGGTAATGCTCTAACATGTTTCGTTACGGTAAAATGTCCGTAGGACATTCATAATTGTAATAACATATTCCATATGAACAGGCTCAACCTTGTAGAGGTTGCATAATATTTCAAAAATTAACAATCACATCATTGGTGATGAAAAAGTATCTGTGCAATTTGTCGTGCACTCTGTAATAGTTAGCCTTAAACTCCCAACACTAATATTCATACCTTTGCAGGCTACAATTCTAACACAAAAACTATTTAAACTAAAAGGTTTTGAAAAAACAATTTTTAAACATCATCTTCATTGCTTCCATCTCAGCAATTTGCCTGGCCTGGGGAAATGCCGGACACTACAAAATCAACAATAATGCAGCGCTTTCGTTTAACCAGGAAATGATGCAGTTTCAGCAATGGGCAATTATACTTGCAAATAATGCCTCAGAGGCCGATTACCGCAAAGGTTGGGATCCCAACGAAGCTCCCCGGCATTACATCGACATCGACAACTACGAGGAATTTATCACCACCGGCCGGATTCCGCAAACGCTCGATTCAGCGATCATGATCCATGGTTCGGGTTTTGTTTACGACCAGGGAATTTTACCCTGGGCAACCTTGAAAACTTTCGACTCGCTAACTGCCTGTTTCGAAAGAATGGATTGGGACAATGCGGTTTTGTTTGCTGCTGACCTGGGGCATTACATCGCCGACGGCCATATGCCACTTCATATTACAAGAAACTACAACGGGCAATTTACTGGCAATAGCGGCATCCACTCACGCTACGAGTCAACCATGATTAATGCCTATAATTCGCAAATAAATTACACCGGCAATCAAATCGGAGAAATTCAGGATGTCAGTCAATATGTTTTTGATTATATCTATACCAACTACGTCTATGTCGATTCGGTACTTGCTGCTGACGATTATGCAAAAAACCTCTCGGGTGGCAGCACATCATCTTCGGTTTACAAGCAGGCACTTTGGGATAAAACTCAAGGCTTCACCACCATGCTGTTTCATGATGCCTCGCATAGCCTTGCCGAAATGATTTACACTTCATGGCAACTTGCAGGAAGCCCGCAAATGTCATCTTCGGGTATTTTTGATGGACTTAGTTCCGAGACAATACAACTTGAACAAAATGTGCCCAACCCTTTTTCAAACAGTACCAGCATCAGTTTTACGGTTCAGGAAAAAGCTGAAATACAATTGCAGGTTTTCAACCTTGCCGGAAAAAATGTTGGAACTTTAATTGACTCGCAAAAAGAACAAGGAACACATACAGTAAACTGGGCTCCACAAAACTTACCCGGCGGCGTTTACTACCTGGTTTTAAAATCAGAGGAATCGCAAATTACCAGGAAAATGATTTTAATGGATTAAGGTGAAAAAGGTATAGAGGTATTGGGTATATGGGATTGATTGATGGTTGATGATTAACCCGCCTTGCCGCGAGGCAGGCGATTTTTGATTTGCGATTTTTGAGACCAACATCAGACACCCAACATCGGTCACCTAACACCCGCCATCAAACATCGTGGAAAATGCACTTAAAAAACTTCCTTGCGATAATATTGCTTTTTATCACTTTCACCTCCTGTGTTGACAAATACTGGCCAGAACTGGATAAATACCAAAATCTGCTGGTAGTAGATGGCCAATTAACAAACGGCAACGATCCGCTGGCTGTCCGGCTGTCTGTGTCGAGCCCTGTAAACAAAGGTGAATATATTCCACAGAGTGGGGCAGAATTGTATGTTAGTGACGAAAATCAAAACCTAATTCAGCTCACCGAAGTCGAAGCCGGAACTTACCGGGCAATGGATACTTCATTCCGCGGACTTGCTGGCTATGTGTATCAACTCCACATCAACCTGCCCAACGGCCAAAGCTATATTTCCGATCCGTGCTACCTGAAGGCTGAATCACCAATCGACGCTGTTTACGGGAATATAGAATCTCCAGAGAATTTGGCAAATAATTCCGGCTTCCCGGGCATGCAGTTTTATGTCGAAAATCACAGTGAAAATAGCGATACCAGCTACTATTTATGGAGGCTATCCCAAACCTGGGAATACAAGTCCACCTTCGACATCGACTATACCTGGGAGGGAGAATTTATCCCATACCCTGACCCCGACTCCTTACGAACATGTTGGATAAGCACGAATGTAAATGAAGTCATTTTTGGTTCCACCGAATATCTTGATCCTACCGCTGTGAATCAATTCCCGCTTCATTTTGTTTCCACCAAATCAAAAAAATTAAGCATAAAATATAGCTTGTTGGTCAAGCAATTGAGCATTTCGGAAGAAGCTTTCAAATTTTACAATGCCATTAAGCAACAGAACATCGATCAGGGTGAAATGTGGATGCAACAGCCTATTCAAATTTTGGGGAACATGCACAATGTCAACAATCCCAATGAACCTGTTTTGGGATATTTCATCGTTGCCGGGCATAGCGAAAAACGGATATTTGTCAGCCGGCCAGCTTTAGAATTCTATTACGACATATGCACCCCGGATTTTGAATCGCTGCGATGGATTGAATTTGAACCCGAAAGCAATTGGCCAATTTATATTGATGACATTATGTTTTTGGGATGGGC
>CAZBDF010000543.1:0-3214 GCA_964490385.1 uncultured Lentimicrobiaceae bacterium
GATGACAGGTTGAAGGTTTTTCCGAATCCTGCTACTGGGAGTCTTTTACAATTAAGCAAAGAGTCAGACATAGAATTATATTCTATCACCGGTCAGAAGCTTTTGGGCCAAACACAGACGAAACAAATTTCGATTGAGTTTTTACCAGCTGGTTTATATTTTATTAGAACCGGCCATGGAGAGGTAATAAAACTTATAAAGCAATAATCAGCGAAACCAATCCAAAAAACAAAAAACACATGTTAGCTTTTCAGAAAAAACTCTCCCCTTTATTTTATGCAGTACTAGCTTTTCCCGCAACAGCTGTTGGATTCGCCCTATCCACGCAAATTGCTGCGCTAAGCTGGATTTTATCCAAAAAGTATGGCCTCGATATTCATGAGGTAGCTTTTGTATGGTTAGCGGGCCCGATTGCAGGTATTTTCGGACAGGTGATTGTTGGCCTTATCAGCGATAATGTCTGGTTTATGGGAGGCCGCCGCCGGCCCTTCATTATTATTGGAGGGGTGGTTAGCTCCATTGCTTTTCTTTGTTTACCATATATTCAGGAAATATCAAACATTACCGGGATTACCGACATTATTATCATCGCTTCGGTGATAGCGCTATTTCTCGATTTATCAGTAAATGTTACTTTCAACCCTGCCCGTTCAATCATTGCCGACCTTACTCCGGAAGGAAAACGCCGGACAGCCGGGTATGTCTGGATGCAAATTGTCTCGGGTTTCTTTGGTGTGTTTGCCTACTTTCTTTCGATGCTTTTCGGAAATGTAACCCTACTTTATATTGCAGCAGGCCTGGTTTTTTTGATGGCTGTTTTTCCTATTTTATTTATCGAGGAAACCAAAACAGATGAGTCAAAAAAAGAAGCATCAGCGGATAGTTTTGGTGTTTGGCAAATCATTAAGGAAATATATCCACTTTATGGCTTCCTGGTTTTTGGTGTTTACAGTGTTTTCAATCATTTCTTCGAATGGCTTTCGCCAGCACATAATTCAATTTTGATTCTTTCGCTCATTTATTCAGTAGTTATTGGCATTGTAATAATTTTAAAGGGCTCAAAAAATCCAAGTGACAAAAATGAATTTCAGAAGATAATGCTGGCACATTCGTTTACCTGGGTTGCATTTCAAAGCATGTTTATCATGTCGGGCTTCTTCATCGAAAACAGAATATTGCCGAACCTGGAACTCTCTGGTATAATTGCAAACTGGTTTGCTGAAAAGCTTACTGGTGCTCAGCAAACTGCTGATTCGTCAATTGGAAACATTGTCTCCCTGGGCTTTTTAATCCTGAATTTTATTGGTGCAATTTTTCCACTCGCCCTCCAGGCCATCGCCAAAAAGATTGGCAGGGTGCGCACTTACATTTTAGCACTTTCCTTCTCAGCCATCGGTTATTTCTACATTGCTTTCCTGGGAACTGTTGAAACAGATTTTTATATCGGGATGGCATTAGCCGGTATCGGATGGTCGGCAGTAATCTCAATTGTTTTTGCTATCATGAGCGAACGCGTCAACCCCTTAAAAATGGGACTTTTTATGGGAGTTTTTAATTTGGCAGTAGTCCTTCCTCAAATGATGAGTAACGGCGTTGCCCATGTTATCAAGCAAACCAACGATTACCAATTGCTCTATATTTTTTGTGGATTATTTATTACAGCATCAGTAGTTTTCTGGATTTTCGTAAAAGAGCCTCAGTCCAAAGTAGAAAAGGATGATGCTGAAATGGTAAGTTCACACTGATGAAATACAAAAGTTTTATCTTTGATAAAAGAAGACAATGAATGAAAATCAACATATAGAATGGAAGAGTATTTGGAAGGACGAGTACCTGAAATGGGTATGTGGTTTTGCCAATGCTGAAGGCGGCACAATGTATATTGGCCTTGACGATGAAGGGCAGGTTGTTGGGATAGATAATCCCAAGAAATTATTGGAAGATTTGCCGAATAAGATCCGCGATATTTTGGGTATTATGGCGAAGGTAAATTTACATGCTGAGGGCGAAAAACACTTTATCGAAATTACTATTGAACCTTACTCCACACCAATTTCATACCGGGGGCATTATTATTATCGTACGGGAAGTACAATCCAGGACCTGAAAGGGCCTGCTTTGGAAAAGCTCCTTTTGAAAAAGATGGGAAAGAAATGGGACGGCGTTGCTGCCCCCGACTTTAGCTTAAATGATTTATCGCCAAATGCTTTTGAGATTTTCCGTAAAAAAGCACGAAAAAGTAAAAGAGTTCCCGATGAAGACCTGAATGATACTGATGAAAATCTTCTTCAATCTCTTGGATTGTTATCTGACTCTGAATTAAAGAGAGCCGCTGTAATTGCTTTTGGAAAGAAGCCTGAACAGCTAATCACAGGTGCCTATGTGAAAATTGGTTTTTTCAGGACACATACTGACTTACTATATCAGGACGAAATTCATGGAAGTTTGTTTGAACAAGTTGAAAAAACCATGGATTTGCTTTTGACCAAATACATGAAAGCCCATATTACTTATGATGGCCTCACCCGTGTTGAAACTTACAATTTTCCTGAAAAAGCTTTACGCGAGGCAATTCTGAATGCTTTGATCCATAAAGACTATTCTAGTGCCAATCCTATTCAAATAAGTGTGTACGAAAATTGGCTAATGATTTATAACAATGGTGACCTACCTAAAGGATGGACTACTGAAACCCTGAAAATAAAGCATACCTCCGAACCCGCCAACCCGGATATTGCCAAAGCCTTCTTTAGGGCTGGATATATAGAAACATGGGGGCGTGGCACCACAAATATTGTTAAATACTGCACTCAGCAGGGATTGCCAGAGCCTGTCTTTGAAGGTAAGTGGGGAGGGATTGCGGTTATCTTTATCAAGCAACAAGGTATGAGGCCATGGGAAGAATCAGATGATGATGTTGCTAATATATCAGATGAATTTCGGAAAGATTTCGGAAAGATTTCGGAAAGGCTTCGGAAAGATTTCGGAAAGGATGTCGCGGTTACCGTTCAACTTATAATTGCCAATCCTTTTATAACTACTTCTGAAATTTCGAAGAAGACCGGTAAAACAACGAGAACTATTGAAAATTATCTTAAGAAACTAAAAGACGAAAAGCTTATTACCCGAAAGGGGCCTAAGCTTGGTGGATACTGGGAGATATTATTTGAAGATGAGGCCATTGGAAGTTGAAGGAGGTGCACAATCATAAGAC
>CAZBDF010000544.1:0-3193 GCA_964490385.1 uncultured Lentimicrobiaceae bacterium
CACCATTGTCCCAGGCATGTTTTGCTTCGGCATGGGCACGTACCAGCATTTTCTCTAACTCATCGCGTTGACTGATAACGCTCTCCATCTTTGTAAATACAGCTTCCTTCAACTCTTGCTCGCTCTGTCGGTGACATACCTGGCAGGAATTGGCTATATTGTTTAATGGGCTTTGCATGTGGTGGTCGCTAAATTTCTGTCCACCTTCTGATGTATAAGGCATGTGGCAATCGGCACAGGTAACACCATTTTTGGCGTGTGTTCCGGTAATCCATGTTTCGTATCCCGGGTGCTGGGCTTTTAGCATTGGTGCTTTGCTGAGTTTATGGGTCCAGTCTTTAAAACCAATTTCATCATAATATGCAAGCATGCCTTCAACTCCCATCCCTTTATCCCAGGGTAACACCAGGTAAGGAATGCCTTCTTTTCCAGGAAGGTTTTTATTGAAATAATACTCAACATGGCACTGGGCACATACCAGCGAACGCATCTCCTGGTGTGTGGCTTTGGTAATATCCCTGCCTTGTCTTTCGAAAGCTTCGATGAGCGCCGGACGAGAAATCTGAAGATCCATGGTTACATTGTTGTGACAATCGGCACAGCCAATTGGGTTCGAGATTTCAGGGCCTAAACGCGCCCATTTTCCGGTATAAAACTCGGTAATTCCATGTTCATTCATCAACCTTGGCACGTCCGGGCTTTTGCAAGTCCAGCATGTTGCAGGCATAGGTCCATCAGTTGCTTTCATTGGTCCGCCTGTACGCAACGAATTTTGCAAATCTTCGATGGCCCAGTAGTGGCCACGTCCCTGGTTGTAGTCTTTTGAGAAACCATAACCGGCCCATAAAACAACCAGCCTTGGGTCAACTTCCAACATATCAATCATTACATTTCCGTTGTAAAGGCTTTTAAAATCACCTTCTTCGGTTTGCATGTACGAATCGTACTGTGCAGGAAAGTTTTCTCCCCACAACTGGTTGCGTGGTTCCCAATCGTTAATTTGCACCTTAGGTGCATACACATATTCGGTTTCCACCCTGCGCTCAGAAATTGTTGAGGCCAACATGCCCAAAACAAAAACTACTACTACGGTGATGAGAAAAATGGTCCAGTTGACCCATGATTTTCTTCCTTGATTTTTACTTTCAGTTCCCATGATTTTTGCTTATTTTATTTTGAATTAATCTTTTTTATTTTCACTTTTCATTAAACCGCTTAACCAATCAGGTACCTGGCTCCCAAGCTTTGGAACACGGGCATAGTAGGATGAACTCAGGCTGTTTACTTTTCCATGCGGTACCTGGCGATGGCATTCCCAACAAAGTTTCCCCCCATCCTGATGTGCAATTTTTGCTGATACAGTAATTGTATTCACCTCACTGTTCATCTTCTGATGGCAACGTTTGCAATTCTCCTGAACAACAGCCACACCGGCATCTTTAATTTGAATAACCTGCGGCTCGTTGCGAAGTGTAAAAATTGTAGCATGCCTGGCACCATCCATTGCTTTAAAGAAATACTTGCTCACGTTGTTTGTATGTGGCACATGGCAATCGTTGCAAGTGGCAAACTCGCGGTGGGCCGAATGTGACCAACTTGCATACTGCGAATTCATCACGTGGCAGTTAATGCAGGTTTCTGGACTATCTGACAGATAGGAAACCGCATTGGAGATTTTAAAGGTATAAAGCCCTAAACCAACGATTGCGCCGAGAACAATGATAGCTGGTAATCGCCACCCGGGCGGGGGTGTAAGTAATTTTATAATTTCACTCATCTTCTATATTTTTGTCATTATTAGGCGATATTCAGTTTATAGTCTTTTATTTTATTGAAAAGTATTATTCGTCATTGATGGTCATTGGTTGTCAAAGGTAGTAATTCAATAAATGACAGCGTAGCTAATGACTACAAATGACGGCGGCCGTATGCGCTAAAGCTATAGCGGTGGTGCAAGTCAAATGACTTTTTATTGCTTCTTTTCAAAAAAGGTAGGCTTGAAGGTAATCATTACCCACGCCCAATTGTTGTTGTTTTCGTAGTTACCACCTTTAAGTACCTGCATGGTTTCTGTTGCAAACATTTGCGAATAACCAGCCTGTAGTTTTACTGCATTTGATATAGCGTAACCAATTATCAGGTCAATTTCAGCACCCAGGCCGCTGTCATATTCTTTCCATAATACTCCATGCTGTACGGCTACTTTCGCAGCTGATGAAAAATAGTGAGGAATAAGGGCTGCTGAAAATTTGTCTTTTTTGAATTTGATGGGAAGGAAGATATCAGTTAAACCAACTCCTCCATTGTGTGCTCCTACGTAAAAATAGTCCATCCACCCATTGAATTTGTGATTGGTTCCGTAAAATGGCGTGAACGACCTGTCATCGTCTTTACCCTGTTGTTGGGAGTCAGTTCCGGAAAGGTACTCAAAACCAATGCCGATATTAAACATTTTTGAAACCTTAAATGCAACATCACCGGCAAAATACCTGGAGGTCAAATTTTCATTGCTCCCGTTCTTCCCAACCTGCAAATAACTTGCAACAGCTAAACTAAGCAGATCGTTCTTAAATGTAAAGCGAGGACCAAAAGTCTGACTGTAAGCAACTTTTTGCTCAATGGTTGCTGAATCAACATAGTCCATGTATGCAAGGCCATTGTTCAATACCAGAAAGCTCAGGCCAAACTTACTGAAGTTACCATGGTACCATGCGTACTGGAAAGTTTTATAGTTGTTTACATAATAATCTTCCTTGAACAAAGATTCGCCGTTGGCATTGTATGCCAGACCAACATCAACCTTATGATTTTCGGCGGCCTTAATCTTGAATATTGCCGCATCGTGGCTACGGGCCTGCTGAGCCCAACCTACACTACCAAACATACGGTGGTCATCGTAAACAATTTCCTGGCGGCCAACTTTTAGGGATACAACATCACAAAGCTTAAACTGTCCCCATGCCTCATGAATTGAAGGGCCATATACATCACTCTTGTTCAGTTGAGGGACATCGCCCCAAACCCTGACATCCTGCAAGCTCAAATAAAAACTGTAATTCTCATTGGCAAAATACGCATTCAAGCGGGTACGCTGTGAGATAAAATTGGCAGCCTTAATATCATCAGGGATAAGTGTTTTGTAACCATGCCTCATTTCGTAACGTGGGCGTAATTCGGCTGAGATTTTTACTTC
>CAZBDF010000545.1:0-3191 GCA_964490385.1 uncultured Lentimicrobiaceae bacterium
CCACTGAAAGTATAACTTATATCGAAGGGTATCTGAATATAAACCCTACTGCCCGACACTCTTCCATCCTCCATCAAATCTTTCATTTTACAAATGATTTTCAATTTATTGAATTCGTTAAAAACAGCAATAAACTCCTCCATGATTCTGGCAGACTTGAAAGCCTTTTCCTTATTCAATTCCTTTGATTTTTCTATCCCCACCCCATTGTCGATAAATTCGATGATTAAATATTCACTCTTGTTAAAAATACTAATTTTCAACAGACCATTCTTGAGTCGGTGCATCAGGCCATTGTTAATTGCTGACTCAGCATAAGCCTGAACAATCATCCTGGGAACTTCCATGCTCAAATTCACCTCATCATCAACTTTAATTTCAAAATCAAATTTTTCCCTGAACCGAAATTTTTCTATTTCGAGGTATTTAAGTGTAAAATCAAGCTCATCATCAAGCATGCGGGTCATCTTGTCGGAGTAAAGCATAGTTGATCTTACCAGCTTCGAGAATTTTGAGAAATAACTATAGGCACTCTGCTTGTCTTCCTTAAAAATTGCTGAAGCAATAGCATTAACTGCATTAAAAGTAAAGTGGGGATCCATTTGGTTGCGTATCGATTTCAGTTTGAGCTCGGCCAGCAGTTTCTCCCTATTGTACCGCCTCTTCAGGTATCGCTCCTGTCCGAACATGATTAACCAAATTGTAAGTACATACCCCAGATATACCAGCAGATAAAGTGAACTATAAATTATCCATCGGTAGGGCCTGGGTACATACTTGTATTCGTAAATCTGGTTGCCGGCCTGCAGAATAAGGTGCCGTTCCAAAGGGCTCAGCTTACGCGATGAAATGAATAATTTACCTGAAGCTTCTGGTATCTGGAGATGCGACACTGTTTCCAAATCATTGGATAATATACATAAACGATTGAATTCATCCGTGAACAGTATTTCAGGTAAACTGTCGTTATTCACATTTAACACCCTCAGATTTCTTATAATACTGCCCACAGGTATTGATTGTTCCACCTTCAGGCTACCAACATTTACCACATGAAAAAAACCTGAATTGTCGGTGATCAGCAATTTGGCTTCGTCATCCTGATAAAAGCTTTGTACGTTTATATCTCCTATAAAATTGACCTCTGGATCCCAAGGCAAAAGGCTTAAGGTTTCCCAGTCGAAAATATGAAGCTGGAACTTTTGCCCTGACTTTTTGTTATAGTCGAGAATGACAAGTATCGGTTTTTCATCCCGCCAGAACAAAATAGGATATATCGATCCATTCCCCTTTCCAATATTTCTCGGCTCAAACTCAGGCTTTAATTCGTGGTCAAAAACTGCCAGCCATCTGTACCAATCGTTGCAAGGAACATCAGAATCGATATCAATATTTTCATAACTAACAAGTAAAGGAACAATTTCAGGAGTCCCGTCCCGATCGATGTCAGCAATGTCAAAGTGCCCGATCATTACTCCTATACTTTCGGATTTAGCAATTGTATTTTTAACGTGATTCCACACCAATAGTTTCCGTGGCTGCCTACTGTAACCGGCACTCAAAGCAATAACCACATCCTTAAACCCATCATTATCCATGTCATAAGGCCGCATCTTAGCTATAAAATCGATGGTATCATTCTTGAAAAAAATCTTGTCTAAAAAAATATCTTCAAAAAGATTCTCAGAATCATCAGCAGGATTTAAGCCACCAAGAAAAACAGAATCAGCACGATTGTAGATGGTAAATACTTCCTTTTTCCCATTATTGTCATAATCAAAAACCAACAAATTTGCACTCGTCTTTGTAAGGCAACCATTAAAGTTCCACTGGCCTTTTAAAACACCATTTCGTGTAGTGATCTTAACTGCGCAATTATTGATGGCATTAGAAAAATGAGAAATCTCCTCGGCAAATCCGTCATTATCAAGATCAATATAGGTTTGGGTTGTACTAAGGCCGGCTTTATCAGTAAGTTTGCCCGAAATAAGTTTATACGAATGTTTACTATTGCTGTAAGGCAGCAATAAAATGGTAGTCAGTGCAAAGGGGATTGCTACCACAAAAGGGTTGAGGAATATTCTGGAAAGCGTATGACGTAGGGATGGTTTCACATGAGATAAGTTACAAGTTGCAGGTTGCAGGTTGCAGTTTCCCTTGAAACTTGTAAGCTGTAACTTGCAACCTTAATGTTTAATTTTCAGCTTTGAACTTCCTGAAGGCTTCATTCATCAATGGCAGTACTTTCTGCACATCACCAATGATGCCATAATCGGCTGACTGGAATACAGGCGCTTCATTGTCGGTATTTACAGCGACGATAACCTTGGATGAACTAACACCCGCAAGGTGTTGAATTGCACCTGAAATACCAAGTGCAAAATAGAGGTTTGGTGCAACAATTTTACCTGTTTGCCCAACATGCTCAGAATGAGGCCTCCAGCCCTCGTCAGACACGGGGCGTGAACAAGCTGTGGCTGCACCAAGGATATCGGCCAGTTCTTCTAATGGTGGCCAGTTTTCGGAACCCTTTAAACCGCGCCCACCCGAAACTATGATCTCAGCATCGTTGAGCAGGATTTTACCGCTTGACTTTTCAACATTGGTGACTTTGGTTTTGAATGCTGAACCATCAACATCTGCTGCAAATCCTTCTATGGCAGCATCTGTAGGATTTTCGACCACACCAAAAGAGTTCTGTGCCAGGCTAATAATTTTTACCGGCGACTTGATGACAACATCTGCGAAAGCCTTGCCGTGGAATACTTTTTTAGGTACTTTAAAAGGATCAAGGTTTTTGGGCAAACCCGTAACCCCAAACACCATCCCGGCCTTCAATTTAACTGAAACCCGTGGGGCAACAGCTTTTGAAGTATTGGAACTTGAAAAGACCAGCACACTGGCACCGGCTGCTTCAACCGCTTTGGCAATTACTGTGGCGTAGGCCTGGTTGTCGAGGTTGGCAAAGCCCTCTCCGTTAAACGACAAAACTTTTGCAGCCCCGTAATTTCCTAATAATTTCAGTTCGTCATCGGCTACATTGCCAATGGAAATAGCAATAGCTTCAGTTCCCAATTGTTTGGCTATTTCAGCTCCGTAAGAAACTATTTCGAAGTTGGCTTTCTTGAACTTGCCATCAAAATTCTCTGTATATATTAAAACGCTCATAATTTTTTGAATTTGATAATTTG
>CAZBDF010000546.1:0-3189 GCA_964490385.1 uncultured Lentimicrobiaceae bacterium
TAGAAAATTTTCAATTTTCGTAACTTTTCGAGGATGCTCGAAAAACAATGAAATCGGAGATTTCTGGCTCGTCGGCACTGCTGACTGCTGACTGACGACAGAGAACTTACTGACGACTGATAACTACTTACTGACTAGTTCTTACTGATAACTGACGACTGATCACCATCCTTATTCGTCATATTGAAAAAAAATTATTCTCCAAAACAATTAAACTATCTTTGCAGCCGTTTTGAGTAATCGAATAGTTCTTTAACAATATGGGGCTGACTGGTTTTGACAGCAAGGAAGTGGTACTGTAAGCATGCCGGACATTATAGATGTGGTCCGTAAAAACTATCTTAACGCCTATAACTGGCAATACAAATTACGCTCTCGCAGCATAATCGAAGTTCAGTAGATTAAGCCTAATCCGGACTCTAGGAGTCTGGACGAGACGCTCCGCAGGCGGACCCGCCTTGTTCCTGCCTGAGCACGGGGTGTAGCAAAACAGGGATAGTCGTTCGTAAGCTTTGGGCGAACGGTGAAATTAAGAAGCTAAGGTTCAGGTTGGGTGTTTGTCCCCTGCCTGCTCTCGACAATCAATGACAAACTAAGCGTGTAGAAAGCTTTATGGCTGCTTGTTTGGACCAGGGTTCGACTCCCTGCAGCTCCACAATTCATTGTATAAAGAGGTTTATTAGTGTAAAAGCTGGTAAACCTTTTTTTATTTGAAAATAAATCCAGAAGTATTAAAACGATTCACAGGCACATAGCGCATACCTGGAAAGGTTACCAGAATAAAATGAAATTGAATTCAAATAGAAAAATAGCAATTCTTGCAGGTGTATTATTCCTCGTTGGCTTTTCGCTTGGGGGATAATTGGTGCCATATTGGCTATTACAGCAAGTTTGTTTGTCATGTGTAATATTGTTGAGATAATTAGTCTCTGTAAGAAAACGCCAAATACTGCGTTACTCTCGTTTTGAAAATAGTCACTTACAAAAGTAAACTCCTTGATTTTCAAAACTTCGAAAGCCTTGTCTTTGACGTCTTCTTATCAAAGACTTGAAAAAAGTATCGTTTTCTTTCTAACACTAATTACACCATTCCTTATTACTTTAAATGTACTTTTGGCCTTACAAGAGTTGACTATAGCAATATGGCTAATTTTTAAAGGATTTAATATCTCTGTACCTGATGCTAAAAAATAAAGCGTAAAAATTGAAAACAAGAGGCCTCGTAACATTTCTATTTCTAATCTCATTTTATATTGGGATTATCAATTCGTCAATTAAGGCAAATATCCTTGATACGGGATGCCAGGAATCATTAGTTGATAATTCGGATATGCCGTCTAAACAGGAAATACAGAATAAATCCGCAGAGGAGGCCCGGTCGTATTATGAAGAGGGACTTGAGCTAAATGAATTGCAACAGTATATTTCAGCCGAAACTGCTTTTTTAAAAGCAATTAAGCTGGCAGAAAATACAGATGAAAAGAAAATCCTTGCTTTTTCTTTTCATCATATAGCAAACATTGAAAGCTGGAAATCGAATTTTCCTCAATCTATCCTGTACCATAAAAAAGCCAGGATCTTGTTTTATGAACTGAGTAATTTGGAATATGTAGCTATTTCAAACAATTACATTTCATCAGGATTCGAGTCCTTAGGCGAATATGACAGCTGCATAGTTTATTTCAAGAAAAATATACAGAATCACGAAACCGGAAATTTTGAAAATACAATTCCTACCAGTTATTGGTGGCTGAAAATTAAGAAAAAAAACAAAAATCAAGCAGCCGGAAATTTCGAAAATACAATTCTTACCAGTTACCAGGGGCTGGCAGGATTATATGCAAAGTTGTATAATTACAAACAGGCATACAGCTATTTACAGCAGGGGATTCAATTTGCTGAAGAATCAGGAAATAAAATGTCATTGGCCAGATTATATTTTACTGCCGGACAATTGTTCCTTAATAATCATGTAAACAAAGACATTGCACTTGAGTATCTATTGGAGGCGAAAAGTCTTTTTACGGAATTGGATAATTCGGATTATCTGAACTGGGTAAATGTTATTATTGGTGACGTGTACTTCAAGACTGGAAATGATTCCCTGGCCATGCACTTCTATAAAGTAGTTGGTTCTCAGCTTCAACCAGGTAATTATTCCACTAATTCCATAGTAGATCATAGGATTGGAATGGTTTATAAAGAAAGAAAAGAATATGATTCTGCTTTGTTTTGTTTCCAAAAAAGCATTGATGAAATGTGCACAGTATGCCCTGAGATTGGAATTCATGTTACATTAGTAGAAGCGGGCCGTACATATTTAATTATTGGAAATGCCCCTCAAGCCTTTGTGTATTTAAACAGGGCAAGAAATATAGCAGTTCAATCCAGTTCGGGTTTGGAGATGATTACATCTTCTGAAGAACTGGCAAAGTATTATCAAACAATTCATAAAAAGGATAGTGCAGTCTATTATTTAAATAATGCATACCATCTGGCAAAAGAATTGGGTTTATTACAACGAATTAAATCAACAGCTGAGTCCCTGAGTAAAATCTATTATTCTCAAGGAGCGTTTCAAGCCGCTGCCGATTATTTAAAATTATCGAATCAAATGACTGATAGTTTGGCGAGTATTGAAAGGTATAACGAAATAGCCAGACTTGAAATGAGGTTTGAAATGGAAAAACGAGAGGAAGAGAGGAAGCTTGAAGCCCAGCTTTTTCAAAGTGAAATAAGCAAGCAAAAAATCATACTGAAGGCTTCTGCTGCCGGGGCAATTTTATTCATCCTTTTTGGAATTTGGATACTGCGGGCCTATCGCCGCAAAAAAAAGGATAACAGATTATTATCAAAGCAAAAGGAAGAAATACAGGAAATTTCAAAACAGCTTCAGGAATCCGGTAAACGGAAACTTGATTTTTTTACAAATATCTCACACGAAATTCGAACCCCACTTACGCTTATTAAATCTCCACTGGAAAGAATCCTAAAAACAGATAGAAACGATCCCGAAACTGATAGCCAGCTACAAACCGCACTTAAGAATACAAACAAATTAAAAGAGTTGCTCAATCAAATTCTCGATTTGCAAAAGCTGGATGAGAAGCTATTGGGGTTGGATTTATCCGATTTTGACATCATCGCGTTTAGCCGCGAAATTGTTGCTTCTTTCGAGGGATTTTGCTA
>CAZBDF010000547.1:0-3182 GCA_964490385.1 uncultured Lentimicrobiaceae bacterium
TTTTTCAAATTCAGCGGCTTGTTCCACCGCGCTTATTTTGTAAGATGATTTGATAAATGGTAGCAACTCATCAACGCTATAAAATTTGCTGAAGTTGCCGGCATGTTTAGCAACCATTATGTCGCTATCGAGTTCAATGCCCATGTGTGAGTAAGTAACTTGTACCGTGTAGAAGTCTGCATCCAGCACATCGCTAAACGACTGATTTTTTAACGCGTCGGCATTAACCGTAATGCTACTGTTAATGAGTTCGTCGAGACTATTTTGTTCTTTTTCCGATAGTTCGGTTTGTGCCGAAATGCCTAATGTTAAGAGCATCAGACAGATGGACATGTATGTTCTCACATTGTTAAAACAGCCATAAACTTCTCTGCCGAAAAGGCAAGTGCGCGAATTTTCTTGTTTCATCATTTTCTTAGTCATATAATTTGTTGTTTATTAACCTGAAGAATTCATGAATCCGGGCTAAAGCCCTGTTTGAGGGTTTTTTCGTAACCCAGCCATTAATGGCTGGGTTATGGAAAAACCAAACAACATTAAGGGCTTTAGCCCTTTTCTTCATTATTTTTGAATCATTCAGGTTAAAAAGCTCTCGGAGCTCTAACATGTTGATTTGTAATTTTTTAATCTTTAATGTATCTCACCGAATATCCTCCGCTGCCACCACCATTCTGAATTTCAGCATCTACATAGTTTCCTGTCAAGAGTGCATGTGCACCTGTTTCTGTCCACCAAAAACCATAAAGTCCCAGGTAATTAAACTCGTCAAATGCACTCTCCCAATATCCACCCGGAAGGGCAGTAAATCCACTGCTATTCGTGATATTCTCATTTCCATAATCATCGCTATCCCAATGCGCGCCCCCTGCTTCTTTCATTTTATTGCCTGCCTGTTCGGTCCCTCCCAAATAATTATAAAGTTCCTCCCATTCATCGATACTTGGCAAATGCCAACCATCCGGGCAAATACTCTGGGCCGTCTCAAGCGTATATAAGTACCCATAAGTAGAAACATTGTTTTCATCATTGTTATACGCCCAAAAACCATCGGCTGGTTCATAGGCAAAGTTCTCAGCCATCCAGGTTTGATTCCCTATTTCTACTGTATTGTAAACATTCCCATCCCTGTTGTCAGTAAAGGTTTCCATTTCAGTTTCAGGATCTTCGTCCTTTTCGCAAGATGAGAAAAACACCATCGTGCCAATAATGGCTAACATGGCGATTGATTGAATACGCATTAACTTCTTCATTTGAATGTTTTTTATTAATTATTTATTCTGATTTTTTATTAAATAGTTTCTGCATTGCGTCAAAACCTTCTTTTTCTTCTTTAATCTTTAGTCCAAATTCTGGTATTTAAATCCAATTCTTCAATTATGGTTTTGTTGAGATTTAATAGTTGATAAAGTTTATTGAGTTCCTTTATATTCACTCCCGATTTCCAAATGGAAGGTTCAAAGAGATCACTATAAAACAAGATGGCCAAATAGACTTTTCCATCCAAAAAACTCATATGCATCGGTTGTTTAAATACTTTATAAATATCTAGCAACGATTCCATAAGCTTAGGTGTGAGAATGTAGCGAGCTTCGGTTTGACTGGTAGAACGTACCATAAAGGTCTTAGCGAATTCCTTATTTTCTAATGCTACGTTAGTGCCTTTCTTTTTACCCCTCGTATTTGAGGAGGTTGATTGAAACGTATCGGCTGTGGACTCTAAATCTCCATTTACCACATAGGTTTCGCCTTCGAGTTGTTTGTTGAAATCGGCATGAAAGAAATAACCTTTAAAAACGCCTACCCATTTGGTTTTAGAATCTCCGTCACTATCAGTATAGTTCTGAAAACTACCAGTATGTAGCTCTGAGCTCTCAAATACAGTTTTCCCAACCCGTCCACTTACTTTGTCGTCGCCATAAAAGTGCGTGAAGCTTTTATTGAACAACCTGCTTTCAAAATAAACCTCCTCTGTTACATGCGCTTTGGAATCATATTCCCAACTTGGATCAATGGAATGGGCTATCTTTTCAACCACCTCTTTTTTATACACCTTTTTATAGGCAGGAACCCTCTTATTACCCAAATTAATGAGGTAAGCTCCAAGAATTACTGGCCCTATTAATGATAGGATAATTTTACCGGCATGATCTTTCACTTCCGCTCCCGGGTAGGTTCCAAAATAATATACCATTGAGGCAATGCCACCCAGGAAAACGGCAATAGCTATGATATAAAAAATAAAGATCGTTTTTCTTTTAGTCTCCAGATGTTGAAGCTGTTTCTTCAAACTTTTCTCGAATAACTCCTCTATGTTCATGGTTTTAGTTTTTAAAAAGTTCCTTTGCATTTACATTTTCACGTTGTACTTCAGGAATTTCAAACACCTTTTTAGTTTGAAGTTTCATCATACCAGCAATAATGCTGCTTGGAAACATTTGCACACCATTGTTAAAATCGGTAACAGCGGCATTGTATGCACGGCGTGCAGCCGAAATTTGCGATTCTACTTCGTTCATGGTACGCTGCAAGTTTAAGAAATTGGTATTGGCTTTTAAATCGGGATAACCCTCTACTGCCACCATAATACCTTTCATGGCCCCGCTAATCTGATTATCCAAATCAACTTTAGCATCACTGCTCAAATCAGGATTTATCGCTTGCGAACGCAATTCGGTTACTTTGGTCAGCAAATCGCGCTCGTGGGTCATAAACTGCTTAACCGTGGAAATGAGGTTTGGAATAAGATCGTGGCGTTTTTTAAGTTGCACATCCATTCCACCAAAAGCGTTTTGTACTTCATTTTTTTTGCGGATTAGCCCGTTGTACATCGACATAATAATTAATGCCAATACTACCACTGCCGCTATTATAATAATTGTTAGTGTACTCATTGTTTAATAATTTGTTTTTATTTAGCTGGTGCTGGAATTAGGCAAATCTATCGTGTAAGTAAGTTCAGTTGTATTATTTAGCTTCGCTGTCACTAATTGTCATTTGCGCTTCGCGCGTCATTTTCTTTGCATTTAATGACTATCAATGACCACTAATGACCATCAATGACATTTAATTGATAAAAGGTTCAATTGTAGCAAAATCAATCACCTAATCTTAAAGTTAAAAATCAAGTTCGTCTGCCCATCTCAAAAGGGTATTTTTATCTTTACCCGGAACCGTCATTATTA
>CAZBDF010000548.1:0-3176 GCA_964490385.1 uncultured Lentimicrobiaceae bacterium
TTACACTTTCTGTGGATTTAGATTCTACATTGATTTATTATACCACAAATTGTTCAGAGCCTACTGAAAATAGTTTTTTGTATTCAACACATATACAGGTAGAAGCCAATGTAGTAATCCGCGCGAGAGCCTTTCGCGAAGGATGGGTTGCCGGCCCTGTTGCAACGGTTACTTACATTTTTGATCCTGAATACTCACTAAATGTCATTTCGTTGGTAACACAAAACGATAATTTTTGGGGGAGTTCGGGGATATATGAGAATGCGCATAGCGGACTCGAAAAACCAGTTCATTTTGAGTATTTTACTGAACATGGCGATCCTGCGTTCAATATCGATCTCGGCGTTAAAATCCATTCACCGGATAACAGACAGCAAAAATCACTTAGATTTTATGCACGGTCCCAATACGGTGATGATGAAATAAATTATCAATTATTTAATGATATTTCCATAACGAAATTTAAAAGGCTAATACTGCGCAACGCCGGGAACGATGGTTTTGAACTCAATAAGACCAATATCAGGGATCCTTTATCGCATATTATATATGGGCAAAGTAACCCCGAAAATGCAGTCTCCGCCTGCAAACCTGTTGATGTTTATCTAAACGGGCAGTATTGGGGGATTTATAATTTGAGAGAAAGGCAGGATGAGCACTACATTGAATCCCATTATAATGAGGTAGATATTGATTTTATTGAATATGATGCACAAAGTCCTTCCTATAAACATACCATAAAAGGTAACTGGCATAATTTCGATTCCTTAAAAAGTTTTGTGATAAACAATGATTTGAGCATCGGCTCAAATTACCGCCATGTTGAGTCATGGATGGATATCGAAAATTTTGTTGACTACCAAATAATTGAAATATTTATAGGAAACCAGGATTGGCTCAGTAACAATATGAAGTTTTGGAGGCCAAAAAGGCCTGATGGAAAATGGAAATGGGTGCTTTGGGATACTGAGTACGGCCTGGGCTTATTTTACCCAAATCACAACATAGGCTACCCGGACTTTAATACGCTACACATGGCCCTTACCTGGGGAGGTTGGGGATCCGGAGATTATACTTATTTGTTACGGAATTTAGTCGAGAACCAGGAGTTTCTCGAATATTTTAATATCAGGTTTGCCGACTTGTTAAACACAGATTATAAAGAAAATGGAAATATAGTTGATGTAATCGATTCATTGCAAGTCCTTTTGGCACCCGATGCCGTGCATCAATTCAATAGGTGGGGCAGTAATAATAGTACTTGGGAAAATATGGTCCAGGGAATTAAAAACTTTACCAACCCAAGGCCTTATTACTGTCGCCAGCATATTATTGATAAATTTGGGTTCGATACACTTTTTACCCTTTCACTAAATATTAGTCCTCCGGGAGCTGGAACAATAGAAGTTAATACCATTTCGGTTGATGCCGCCGAGTGGGAAGGACAATATTTTACTGATTATCCCACCAGGTTGAAAGCTGTCCCAAACCAGGGCTATCATTTTATTGGATGGGAAGGCTTGGGAGCAGATACTTCAGTGTTGCAATTGGTTGCCCTGGGCGATACATCACTTACTGCAATCTTTCAACAAAACCCTGCTGATACAAGCATCATTATTAATGAAATTAATTACAACTCTGCTGCTTTTTTTGATCCGGGCGACTGGGTAGAAATTAAAAATATTGGAGCTTCAAATATAAATTTTGCTGGATGGACATTCAAGGATGAAAGTGATGAACACGTTTTTGAATTGCCAGAAAATACGATACTTAAGCCTGACAGTTTTCTTGTGTTATGCAGGGATTCCCTTCAATTTACTGCATTATTTCCTGGTATTACTAACTACCTTGGAAACCTTGGTTTTAGTTTTAGCGGTGGGGGTGAAGTTTTGCGCCTGTACAATTCTTTTGGTTCCTTGGTTGATTCTGTCCATTACAATGATAATTTTCCCTGGCCGGAACTTGCAGATGGAATTGGGCCGAGTTTGGAACTAATTGCTGACAGCTCAAACAACAATTGGCCGCAGAATTGGAGGGCAAGTTTTGTAGTTGGCGGAACTCCGGGCTGCCCAAATTCCTTTCGGGATACTGTTAAGTTGTTCATCAATGAGTTTATGGCGGATAATGATAATACCATTAGTGATGACCAGGGCGAATTTGAGGATTGGATAGAGTTGTATAATGCAGGTGAGCAGTATGTAAATGTTGGTGGTATGTATATTACTGATGATCTGAGTAATCCGCTTGAATGTCAAATTTCTGACAATTCACTCGATTCTACCATGATCCTTCCCGGAGAATTCTTGTTGCTTTGGGCTGATAAAGATGCCAGCGATGGTGTCCGTCATCTCGAGATCAAACTTTCAGCATCAGGTGAGCAGATCGGTTTATTTGCCAATGATGGGGCAACGGTTTTAGATACGCTGACTTTTGCAGCACAGCAAACTGATGTTTCTTTTGGGAGAAGCGTTAACGGAGGGCCCAATTGGCTCGCTATGAATAAACCCACGCCTGGCGAATCGAATACTTCTGAAATTGTTGTTTCACTCAAAGTCTTTCTTGAAGGAGCTTTCAATGGTACTGAAATGAATACTTTTACAGGGCATCAACATTTTCCATTCACTCAGCCATATCATGTTGAGCCATGGAATTACAACGGTCTCGAAAAGGTTTCCGAATTTCCAAACATGGATGTAACTGATTGGATTTTGGTTGAATTGAGAGATGCCTCAAATTCATCTTTAGCCACACAGAATTCGGCTATAATACAGCAGGCAGGCTTTCTGCTTAAGGATGGGACTATTAGTGGGATTGATGGTTCAGGAGAATTGATTTTCGATGTGTATTTTAACGATAGTTTATATGCTGTTATCAGGCACAGGAATCATCTGGATGTTATGACTAATTATGCGCTGCAAAATGATGGGGGCATTTTTATTTGTAATCTTACCGAATCAGCTGATCAGGTTTTTGGAGGTGTATTGGCTGTAAAAGAAATTGCCCCGAATATCTGGGCTATGTATAGTGGCGATGCCTTATCTGATGGGGAAGTGAATCAATTTGACAGGGATTCAGTTTGGGTGGGACAGGCCGGTAAATCAGCTTACTTTCAAGGTGATTTAAATCTTGATTCCCAAATAAACAATCAGGATAAAAATAAGTTTTGGCTTCCTAAT
>CAZBDF010000549.1:0-3176 GCA_964490385.1 uncultured Lentimicrobiaceae bacterium
CCCATAGTAAACTCGCGTTTTAAGTCTGCTATTTTAATAATTTCTTTAGTCATGGTTACTTACTTTTTTTTAGCTCCTGGACGTTGGGGCATAAATGGACTTTCAGCTGTTCCGCCTGGAGCGGCTTCAGATTTAGATACACCTTTTAAGCTATACACTAATTTTTCGCCTTCAGTAACACCACTTACTATCTGAACATTTACACCATCACTGGCTCCTAATATTACTGTTTTTGGTGTAATACTTCTATCATTTCCAAGTACCCAAAGGGTAGTTTCATCTTTTGATGTATCGTATGTATTTTCAGGTAAATTATGATCCATATTATAAGTTGCCAATACTTCAGTTTCTGGTTTAAAATTAATTGCTTTTGCTTCCGCAGTTAACACATCTTTTAATTCTAATGTGTAAATAGAAATTGTTGCTGTTAAACCTGGTTTTAATTTTAAATCTGGATTATCTGCCTTAATAACAACAGTATAGGTCACTACATTTGAAGTAACTGTTGGGTCTAAACGTACCTGAGTTACAACACCTTCAAAGGTTTCACCAATATAAGCATCAACTGTAAATGCTACTCTTTGTCCTTCTTTAACTTGTCCTATATCAGCTTCATCAACATCTGCTTCAACCTGCATTTCTTTTAAATCTTGAGCAATGGTAAAAAGTGTTGGTGTACTAAAACTTGCGGCAACTGTTTGTCCTTCGTCAATAGCTCTAGAAAGTACTACACCATCAATTGGTGCATAAATATCAGCATAACTCAAGTTTGTTTTAGCAGATTGTAAATCTGATAAACGTTGCGTAACTGTTCCTTTTGCCGTTTCATAATTATAAAAAGCATCATCAAAATCTGATTTACTAATTACTTGATTGTCAAACAATGTTTTTTGTCTGTCATAAATTGTTTGCATATAGTTTCGTTGACTTATTGCATTGTCATACGATGCTTGCGCTTGTGTAACAGAAGCTTTTAAGTTTGTTTTGTCAAGTTCAGCAATTAGCTGTCCTGCTTTTACTTCACTATTATAATCTACATATATTTTTTCGACAACTCCAGATACTTGCGTACCAACTTCTACTTGTGTAATTGGTTCTATGGTCCCAGTTGCAGTAACCATCGTAGTTACATTTGCTTTTTTGGCTTCCACTGTTTTAGCTTCTATAATGATAGCATCGTCTCCTTTTATAAATATGTAAGCTACAATTGCAAGTACAATAAATGTAATGCTTCCGATGAGAATCTTTTTTTTAGTTTTCATGTGTTTTATTAATTAAGTTTAATGTCGTTTCCTTGATAAAATTGTAATAATTGATGGTACAATACATTTAAGTATTTAGCTTGTAAATAGTTTTGTTGTGCGTTGGTATACGTATTTTGACTTATTACTAAATCGGTTGTACTTAAACTTCCTAATTCGTAGGATTTTTGTGCTAGTTTGAATGATTCTGCTGCAGCAATTTGTGATGATTCTGCTGCAATTACCTGCTCTTGACTTGACAATGCATTTTGATAAGCAGTTTCAACTTTTCTATAAATGTCTTTTACAGTTCTTTGCTTCTGAATTTCTGCTTTTTCAATATTTATAGTAGCCGTTTGTGTGGCCGCTTTGGTTTGGTTTCTATTAAAAATGGGAACACTTAATGATAGCCCCAGTCTTTGATTGAAATTTGCATTAAACTGTTCTGAAAAAATATTATCATTTATACTGGTGTATCCAGAGCCTAAACTTCCTGTTAAGGATAAGATTGGTAAAAAGCCTCCTTTTACAATATCTAATTCTTTTTCATTGGCTAATATGCCCACGTCACTAACTTTAAGTTCGGGTAAAAAATTTAAGGCCTTGTTATATATCTCTATTTTGTTAGGTTTTATATATAACAAATCCATGTTTTTATTAATGCTTTCAATTTCTATATCTTGTGTTGGTGGAAGTTCCAATAATTGTTTAAGGTCTACAATATATTGTTGGTAATTATTTTTTGCTGCTATAAGCTCGTATTGGTTGGAGGCTGCCTGGCTTTGCGCTTCGGTGTAGTCTCTTAAAGTAATTGATCCAGCGTCTAAACGGGCTTTAGATCTTAAGACTTCTTTTTCTGAAGCAGCTAAATTATTCTGTGCTATCGTGATGCTTTCTTTACTGTAAAGGGTTTGCAAATAAACTTCTAATAGGCTTAAAACAATGCTGTTTTTTTCAACTTCTTCTTGAAAAATACTTTGATCTAACAGGAGGTTGTTTTGTTTAATTTGGTTATTTATTTGATTGCCTTGAAAAACGGTTACAGAACTATTAATACCAGCATTTGTACTGTATATTTGATCTGTTACATAATCGCTGGTAATAGGGTCTATAGAATTTCCGTTAGAAAAACTTTGCGAAGCACTACCAAATAGATTAGGTAATCGAGATGATTTTGCTTTATTGTAATCTACTTCGGAAATGTTCTTATTAAGTATTGCATCTTTAACAACCAGATTGTTTTCTAAAGCATAAGTAATACAATCTTCTAAAGACCACACTTTTGGTTTTGTTAAAGTATCTTGTGCAAAAGATATTTGCACAATTAGGAAGCTTGCTATGATGAAGTATAATTTCATGTTTAAAGTGTTTTAAATTTAACACTTCAAAGGTGACACTTTATACAATCTTATTAAACTGAAATAGATGTTTGGTGTGATTGTCTATACAGAAAGGCTTGTTTTGTCGAAGATATTTTTATTTTTTGATGTAAAACCATTTGCTATTACTTTTTTCGCGCGTTGGCAGAAACAGCTCTTTTGGTTTTTCAGCGTTGGCTTTCGTGTCGGCAAAAAAACAAATGTGCTGTTTGTGTGGCTGGTTTTTTAATGAAGCACAACTCTGTTGTAAAAAAAGGCCAGCTCATTGCCCAATTGGACAAATCTACTTTGCAGTCGAGCCTTGAAACCGCTGAAGCTGACCTGGAGCGGGCAGTGGCCGAAAATGAATACCAGGTGGCAAACCTGGAACGTATTAAAAAGCTTTATGACAATGAAGTGTTGCCAAAAAGCGATTACGATGTCGCTCTTTACACTTTCAAAATAAGCAAGGCTGGTTTGAAATCGGCCGAAGCTAACCTGGACAGGGCGCAGCGAAACCTTAGCTACGCCATGATTTACGCGCCTATTGATGGTATTGTTCTAAACCGTGCCGTTG
>CAZBDF010000550.1:0-3173 GCA_964490385.1 uncultured Lentimicrobiaceae bacterium
ATTTTAAGGTTTGATTCAGGAGCGAATGAATATTTTAGGAAGGTTGTTGTGAGAAAGTAGGGTTGGTTGAAAGGTGGGCATATTTAATTTTGGGTATGCTTAGTTCTTATTCAAAACAATCTTTTCCATTTAAATTTCCCCTTCTGAAGTTTTGATTTGAAGTAAGTACAAGCCATCAGGTAAAAATGAATGGTTAAGAGTGAAAGAGCAGGGATGAGTAATACCGATTTTTAATGATTTGCCTCAATATTCTAAAAATCCTTAACTTTGTAACAAACTTCAAAAGTTTACCATGAACAACAACCCATTAATTCAACGAATAGTAATCGACCCTGAGGTTCTTTCCGGAAAACCTATTATCCAAGGCACCCGCCTTTCGGTGCAGTATATTTTGGGTTTGTTGGCCTCGGGGGCAGACACTAAGGAAATTCTATTAGAGTATAAAGGCTTAACTCACGACGACATATTAGCCTGTTTCCTTTTTGCTTCGACATCTCTTGATAACAATACTTTTACACCTCTTACCATGCAAACTGCATAAATCATGTCTACTGACCAAATCAGATTTATTGTTGATGAATGTACCGGCTCTAATGTTGCAAGTTGGCTGGAGTTAGAAGGGTATCAGGTTTTATCAATCTATGATCGGATGAGAGGGCTTAAGGATTCGGAGATTTTAAAAATCGCAAGAAATGAAAACTGGGTTATTATTACCAATGACAAGGATTTCGGTGATATGGTATTCAAAGAAAAGTTATCACACCATGGAATAATTTTATTGAGGCTGGATAATGAAAGAAGTGAAAATAAGATTGAAGTGCTTGGTAAACTTTTTGAATTTCACATTGACGAATTGATGGAGAATTTTGTTGTAGTTACCGAAAAAGCCCTTAGGGTTATAAAAAATACTTAGCCAGAGGTTAATAGCCCTTCCTCTTTCAATAAACCATTCTCTATTCTGTGCTAATCTGTGCAATCTGTGGCTGTTTTTGTGCTGGATCGCTTTCCCAAACAAATCTATCTCAATCCTTCCTTACTCCCCAATTTTTGATACTTTTGGTTTCGTTTTTCACGATGGCTCCGAAATCAAGTTTGGTGAACCGCAACACAACGCGACCCGCCGGGAAACCCTCGCCGAGGAAGATGTGATTCTCATCCTTACAATGGTAAAACCAAACGTGGAAATCCCGATGATTGAATTAATCTAAGAAGAGAAATAATGGAATTGATAAACAACAATTCACTGTTAAAAACAGTCATTTTTGAAGTGGCTGAGATAGCCGAATATTTGTGGCAACGTGGCTGGGCTGAAAGAAATGCAGGGAACATCTCTGTAAACATTAGCCATTTGTTAACTGAAGATTTCGGTGACCTTGATGACTATCCATTTTTTGAACTGGCAAGCAAATACCCGGAACTTTCGGGCAAGTATTTTTTTGTGAGTGGTACCGGCAAGCGGATGCGCGACCTGGCCCGTGAGCCATTGAACAATGCTTTGCTGATAAGGCTCAACGAACAGGGCGATGGCTATTGGATTATTTCCGAAAAAAAAGATGCTGTTGCCAACTTCAGGCCTACATCTGAACTGCCCACACATTTGGGCATTCATCAATTAATTCAGCAACGCGCCTCTTCCGAGAAAGTTGTCATCCACACCCATGCAAACGAGTTGGTGGCACTCACTCAAATCAGGGAATTTTGCAATGAAGAAAGGCTGAACAAACTCCTGTGGGGCATGCATCCCGAAACCATGGTCTTTGTGCCGCAGGGAGTTGGCTTTGTTCCATATGTCACTCCCGGCACCGAGCAAATTGCCATTGAAACTCTGAAAGCCCTCAAAAAGCACAATGTTGTTCTTTGGGAAAAACACGGTGTATTTGCCATTGGTGAATCGGTTTTCGATACTTTCGATACCATTGATATTTTAGGCAAGTCGGCAAAAATATTTTTCCTTGTCAATGGTTCAGGTTATAAAGCCGAAGGCCTTGATGATGAACAGTTGGAAATTTTGAAAGAACTTTCGGCAAATTTTTAAATATAGTTTATTAATCCAATTTGCCTTTTATGGAGGCTATGCCAACATGGCCAAATCCTAAATCTCAACATCAATGCCCATCGGGGAGAAATATACCTGGCTGCATTAATCGCACTTGCAGAAAAAACAAAAGCCAGCATGGAATTACTTGAACCGAATTGTGGCTTCAAAGCCGAGTCCCTCATTGTTGTTGGTGGAGGATCAAAAAAATAAACTCTGGAATAAAATCCGTCAGGAAATCCTGGGCATCCCCATCAAAACCATCCCCCAAGCCGAAACCACAGTTTAGGGAGCTGCCATGTTTGCTTTTGTGGGGAGTGGGGTTTATAAATCGGCAGAAGAAGCACGAGAGATGTTTTTTGCTGATTAGGGTTTTGTCTAAAGTAAATACAAAGCCACAGATCCGGTTTTAACGAGACAAGTTTCACTGACCTGCCTGCCTGCAAGGCTGGTTTGCACAGATTAAATTCTGTGTTAATCTGTGCAATCCCCTATCCTCCTAAACAAATCACGGTTGTTTAAATGTTGTTTTGAAAATTCTGATATTTTTCTTATATTTGCATAGTTCCCTGTAAAAAAAACAGGGATGCAAATGTTTCGAAAAAACAAAAGATATGAATAGTTAAAGACTCAGTAAACAATATTCAACAAAATAAAAAAAAGATGAAACTAATTAAAACTTTACTTTTAATGGCACTTGGGTTGGTTCTTTTTTATGCGTGTAACAAAGATGATGAACCTGAGAAAGAACCTGAGCCTGAAATTATTTTTGCAAATGAATTTGATGTTTCACAGCCTGGCTTAGAGTTTGATAATGAAAGTGGTTTTTGTACCGTAGAAAACGGGGAATTAATCTTTGAACATAAAATAGATGATATCGATTATTGGTACACACTTTATTTCCTTGATAAACCTTATTATGATTATACCATTGAAACTGCTATCCGATTGCTTGAAACTTCTGATGATTTCATGTACGGTTTGAGTTTTAACAGAAAAGATAGTTATAACCATTATTACATGTACCTTCAAGAGAATTGTTATATTTTGGGCTATCTATATAATTACCACGATTATCCGATTTGTCAGCGTACTCAATCAGAAAGCATATTATTAAATGGTGCATATAATATTCTAA
>CAZBDF010000551.1:0-3167 GCA_964490385.1 uncultured Lentimicrobiaceae bacterium
TACAATTTTTGGCAACGTGGCCAATGATGAATTGGAGTTTGATATCGCGTTGGATTATTACAAAAAGGCTGAAGCTTTATTCAGTAAAATGAAGAGCCCTGATTCGCTAGGAATGAAAGACTTAAAGGTGAATTATGGTGAGGTTTACTATGGATTGGGAAAATATCAGCTTGCATTGGGATTATTTATTGAGGCGCTCGAATATTACGAAAGAAAGGATATATACAATGGCATCATCATATGCAAAACAAACTTAGGGGCTACTTACATTAAATTAAACAGGTTGGCAGAAGCAAAGACACTTTTAGAAGAGTGCCTGCATCTTACCACTGAATCCAATGATGTCCACAACAAGGTATTGATCTATAAAAACCTTGTAGATCTTTGGGCAAAGAAAGGTAATTACAAAAAAGCATTCGAGTACCAAACAAAGCAGGTGGAGCTAAAGGATATGATATTTGAGCTTTTTAAGGAAAAAGAACTCGTTGATACTGAAGAACACTATCAAAAAAAGGAAGCAGAAGCGAAAGTATTGACTTTACAAAACAAAAACCTGGAACTGGAAAAAGAGCGGGTTGAGAATGATCTTAAACTTCAAAAGAAAAACAATGAGAGCAATATCTTTCTATTCAGCGGTATTGGTTCCATCATAGTCTTGTTGCTTGTTTTTGCTTACCACAAAAACACGCACCGCAAAAACAAGATTATTGCCGAACAAAAGATCAAACAACTGGAAGAGGAGAAAAAACTGCTTGCTGCCAGGTCGATTGTTGTTGGGCAGGAACAAGAGCGCAAACGGATTGCCAAGGAGTTGCACGATGGACTTGGGGTGCTGCTATCAACTGCAAAAATGCAATTCACTACCATCAAAGACAAAAGCCCGGAAAATAAACCATTGATTGATAAAGCCAGGAAATTGCTGGAACAGGCAGCGGGCGATGTTCGTAAGATTTCGCACAACATGATGCCTGGATTGCTTACGAGGTACGGTTTTTACGAAGCTATTGAAGACCTATTTGAACAGCTTAACGACATGCATGGCTTAACCGCAAAAACAGCAATAAGCGGTGCGCAGGACAGGCTGCCCGAAAACACTGAAATTATGCTTTACAGAATCGTTCAGGAAATGGCCAACAATACCCTTAAACATGCCGGGGCTACAGAGGTATTGATTGATATTGTAACTTTACCTACCCAACTTAGTATCGATTACTCCGACAATGGGAAAGGTTTCGATGTCGAGCAAATGCTGGCCAACCAATCAATTGGACTTACAAGCATTCAATCGCGTGTTAATTTCCTTAGTGGAAACATGGATCTGTTAACAAAACCCGGAGAAGGCGTCAACTATCATATTACAGTTCCAATGGAAGATCGCGAGGAGAAAAAGGTATAGGGTGTATAGGGTTTATAGGGTGTATAGAGGGAATAGAGGGTGTAGAGGGTGTAGATAATTCGAAGTTTTAAAACAAAGTGTTACAGTTCTTTTTAGGATAGTATTTTGATAAAACGATTTATGACTAAAATAAACTTCGAATGGATAGCAGCGAAGTGGAAAGAATATCGAAAGATTGAAGGATACCAATGGCTAGTGTTAAGTCATCTATGTTTTGACGTGAAAGTGCTCCGCACGTTCCAAGGTCAAGCCTCTGACTTTCAAGCGTGCGAAGCACCTTGAAACGTCTATTAACAATATGATCATTTTATCTTGACATGACACTAGGATCTATCGACATAAAAGCCCCGCACGGGCGAGATTTCCCCGTACGAAAAGGGCAGGTGCTTCGCTCAACATTCTCGCATTTTATCCCCGCAAAGGCGGGATTTCGCTTTGCTCAACATTTTCGCATTTTATCATTGTATGATTTAAGCATTATAAAAACAAAAAACATGATCAACATTCTCATTGCCGATGACCACCAATTATTAATTGATGGCATCAAAACAACACTTGCCGATGTAGAGGATTTCAACTTTGTGGCCGAAGTACACGATGGTTATCAGGTACTAAAAAGGTTGGACGAAGGCATGCCAGTGGACGTTATCCTAATGGATATCAATATGCCAAAACTGGATGGCCTGGACTGCACACGCAAGGTTAGCAAACAATATCCGGACATCAAAATCCTGGCACTCTCCCAATACGACGAGAAGCGATTCGTTAAACGAATGGTCAAAAATGGTGCTTCGGGTTATTTGCTGAAAGATTCAGATAAGGATGTTCTGGAAGAAGCCATCAGGAAAGTACATGGTGGTGAAAAATATTTCTGCGAAAGGCTGTCGATGAGCCTGGTCAACCAGGAGTTGAAAATCGAAGATACCAAATCCCTTTTCCCGAAGCTCACCGCCAGGGAAAAAGAAATCGTAAGCCTGATTTGCAAAGAACACTCCAGCCAGGAAATTGCCGATAAGCTCTTCATCAGTTTCCATACCGTTGAAAGCCACCGCGCCAACCTGATGTACAAAGCCGGTGTTAAAAATACCGCAGGGCTTGTAAGATGGGCTGTGGAGAATGATTTTGTGGATTAGTTCGTTGAGTAGTTTTTAACATATTTAAATTTTTCGTATCTTTGAAAGAAAAAAGTATAAAAAACTTCCTAATCACCTCCATCATCGCCATCTTGCTCATATTTATCCCATTTTTTGGCTTCTCACCATGGGCATATCATCACTACTTTGAACTCGACCTTGTTAACCCAAATTGTACCGGAACATTCAATGATGCAATCTTTGTTTCAGCCGACACTGGCTACTACTGTTGGTCAGAATACTGCCCAGGGAATTCAACATCTTCTAAACTAATGGAAACAACAGATGATTGCAACTCATGGCAAACTTTAACTTCCGATGGAGGACTTGGGTGCTCTGCATATGCAGTAAAATATTTTCCACCTTATGTTTACTACATTCGGAATTACCAGGGACTCTGCTGGTTATTGTATTTTGAACCCGGCTCAGGACTTTCTTCACTGCCGGGCAAACCTGGATTTTATGTGGACTTCTTTGCAAATGCTCCATCCGATTACAAACTACTTTTAACCGGAAATGAGTTTAATCATTATGTCAATTATACGCTTGAGTATTCTACCATAGTCAATGATTTTACCTTGCTAAAAATGCACTTTCCGATTGACACGGTTGGTTTTTTTATTGCTAAACCTCTTTCA
>CAZBDF010000552.1:0-3166 GCA_964490385.1 uncultured Lentimicrobiaceae bacterium
AAGGCTTTTATGTAAATTGGTATAAAAATAGTACAAGATCCGAATCATTAATTAATAAAATCTCAAATACTAAAATTGAAACTGAAATTATGAGGAAAAGTTTATTCTCAGTGCTGATGGTTGTTTTATTTATGGCCACAGCATATGCACAGGAAGAGGAAGCCCGCTTGTTGCGCTTCCCTACTATTCATGGCGGGCAAGTTGTATTTAGCTATGCCGGCGATCTTTACACTGTTGCCAAAGCTGGGGGCATCGCCCGCAGGCTCACCAACGACGATGGATACGAAATGTTTGCCAAATTCTCACCCAATGGAAAATCCCTTGCCTTTACCGGACAGTACGACGGAAATACTGAAGTTTACCTGATGCCTGCCGACGGAGGAATTCCCCAAAGAGTGACTTACACGGCTACACTTTCGCGTGATGATCTGTCCGACCGTATGGGCCCTAACAATATTGTTATGACCTGGAAAAATGATGATGATATTGTATATAGATCGCGCAAGAAATCATTTAACTCTTTTGTTGGCCAACTCTTCGAAGTTTCGAAAGAAGGTGGGCTTTCAACACAGTTGCCACTGCCGGCAGGTGGGTTTTGCAGCTTTTCGCCGGACAAGAAAAAGCTGGCCTACAACCAGGTATTTCGTGAGTTCAGGACCTGGAAATACTACAAAGGCGGCATGGCTGATGAAATCTGGATTTACGATTTTAATAGCAAAGAAACCATCAATGCAACGAACAATGATGCCCAGGATATTTTCCCCATGTGGAGTGGCGATGTTATTTATTTCTTATCGGACCGCGACCGTATCATGAACTTGTTTTCGCACAACACAAAAACCAAGGAAACCAAAAAGCTGACCAATTACGATAAGTACGACATCAAATTTCCTTCGCTGGGCGACCATGCTATTGTTTATGAGAATGGCGGATATCTTTATTACTATGATTTAGAAAGTCAGGTCCCTACGCGTATTGATGTGAAAATTATGAATGATTTTACTGCCAGCAGGCCTCAATGGAAAAATGCTTCCAAAAACATCAGGTACTCCTCTATTTCGCCTGATGGGAAACGTGTGACTTTTGGTGCCAGGGGTGATATTTTTTCAGTTCCTGCTAAAAGTGGCATCACTAAAAACCTGACCAATACCAATGATGTTCACGAGCGTGGTTCCGACTGGTCATCGGATGGAAAGTGGGTTGCCTATATTTCGGATGAAAGCGGTGAGACTGAAATCTATATTCAAAAGTCAGATGGTTCCGAAAAACCTATTCAGCTTACTAAAAATGGTGACACCTATAAATTTGGTTTCTGGTGGTCGCCAGATGCAAAGAAGATTGCCTTTAGTGATCAGAAAAAACGTTTCTACTATGTTGATGTCGAATCTAAAGACCTTGTGTTAATCGACCAATCAGAAGATGGTGAGTTTAATGATTACACCTGGTCGGCCGATAGTAAATGGCTGGCTTATACAAAGCCAAGTTTCGATGAGCAGCAACGCATTTATCTTTACAATCTCGAAAGCAAAACCTCCACTCCGGTTACAAGCAAATGGTTTGCTTCTGGCGATCCATCCTTTAGCAAAGATGGTAAATACCTCTACTTTACATCAGCCAGATCTTTCAATCCAATTTACAGCCGTACCGAGTGGAACCACGCTTACCAGGATATGAACAAGGTTTATATGCTCACCCTGGCAAAAGATACTGAATCGCCATTTGAACCCGAGAATGATGAAGTTGAGATTACAGAAGATGAAAAAGATGAGGGCAAAGAGGACGAAAAAGAGGACGAAAAAGATGGAGATGAAGAAGGCGGTAAGGACGAAGAGAGCGATGATATGATAGTGGATTTTGATGGCATCGAAGACCGTGTTATCGAATTACCTGGCGATGTTGCAAATTACTGGAATATCAAGGGCGTTGATGGTGGTGTTTATTACCAGCGTTTCAAGTCAAGTGATCAGCAGGTTTCGTTTATGTTTTTTGATTTGAAATCGAAAAAAGAAACTGATTTGGGTAAGGTAAACATGGTTGAGATTTCGGCCAATGGCAAAAAAATGCTTGTTAGTCAGAGAAGTAAATATGCAGTAATTGATTTACCAAAAGGAAAAGTTAAATTGGATAAAACCATCGACTTGTCAGGAATGAAAGTTTGGGTGGCACCAAAGGATGAATGGAAACAGATATTTGATGAATCATGGCGTCAGATGCGCGACTTCTTTTACGATCCAAATATGCACGGTGTGGATTGGGACAATATTTATGAAAAATACGAGCCATTGGTTAAATATGCCAATACGCGTTATGACCTTTCCTACATCATTGGCGAAATGATTGGCGAGGTGAGTACTGGCCATGCTTATGTTAGTGGTGGCGACAGGATTATTCCTGAAAAGATAAAAACAGGATTGCTTGGTGCAGAATTAAGCCGGGATAAATCAGGATACTACAAAATCGATCATATCCTGAAAGGACAAAACTGGGATAAAGCGGTTCGCTCGCCACTCACCGAAATTGGAGTGGATGTGAATGAAGGTGACTACATTATTGCAGTTAATGGAAAATCGACTACCGAAATGATCGACATTTATCAATCGCTGGTGGGCATGGCAGGTAAGCAGGTTGAGTTGACCATTGGTTCCAAAGCATCAGATAAGGATAGCCGCAAAGAACTGGTTATTCCAATTAGTGACGAAAGTAAATTGTATTATTACGAGTGGGTTCATGGCAACATTAAAAAGGTGGACGAAGCCACCAACGGACAGGTTGGATACATCCATATACCTGATATGGGACCCGATGGACTGAACCAGTTTGTGAAATATTTCTATCCCCAAATGCGCAAAAAAGCACTCATTATCGACGACCGTGGCAATGGTGGTGGAAATGTATCGCCAATGATTATTGAGCGACTTCGCCGTGAATTATCGCTGATGCAAATGGGACGTAATACCGTTGGGAATCCAAATCCTGGTGCGATGATGTTGGGGCCGATGGTTTGCCTGATCAACCAATATTCAGCCTCCGACGGCGATTTATTCCCTTATCAGTTTCGTGAGAATAATTTAGGGAAATTGATCGGTACAAGAACCTGGGGTGGCGTTGTTGGCATTAGGGGCAGTTTGCCATTTATTGATGGCAGTGACCTGCGCAAGCCTGAATT
>CAZBDF010000553.1:0-3154 GCA_964490385.1 uncultured Lentimicrobiaceae bacterium
TGTTAGGTGATAGTCAGAAACCTCTTAAATCAAAAATCGTTAATCGACAATCATACATCAACTTATTTAAAGAAAACACAAATGTACGAAGTTTTAGCAAGGCATTTAGGCAGGCATACTACAAATTGAACAATACTCAATCATCACCAAATAAACCCATAAATACATCATCAATAGTCAGCAAAATCTGTAGCTTTGCATAACAAATTGGCAATTGAACAGTTAAAAAAAGTTTGAATTTTGTCATCAAGCAAATCATATTTGGAAAATGAATTAAAAATCAATTGTAATTGTTTAGGTGATTGATAGATTTGTAAAAATTGAATCTTTTTTCAATTAAATGTCATTGATGGTCATTAAATGCAAAGAAAATGACGCGCAAAGCGCAAATGACAATTAATGACATCCGCCAGCTGGCGGATAAATGACACAATTGAACTAACTTACAAGATAGATTCATCTCATTCCAGTACCGGCTAAAAAAATACCATTAATTAAAGAATGCCAACTGAAAATCGAAAATTGAAGCAATGCACGACATCGAGCCATACTATTCCTGGAGACACTTTTATATCGCTGATGAAGACAAGCGATCACCTTTTTACAATCGGCAGTACAGCGAGTTTGAATTCTCCCATGCTGTTTATGACCATTTCATCCACCCGCAGTGGGATGGGATTGGGTCAACAACACTTTACATAAAAATCCTCTACACCAATTACGACCAGGGATTAAGCATTATCGAATTGCTCGGCGAATGGAACGATTGTCTTTACAACGACATCATGTACCTCAAGCGGAACATCATCGAGCTACTGATTGAAGAGGGCATTCAAAAGTTTATCCTCATTGGTGAAAATGTGCTGAATTTCCATGCTTCCGAAGACGACTATTACCAGGAATGGTTTGATGAAATTGAGGATGGGTGGATTGTTGGACTGAATTTCAGGGAGCATGTGCTCAAGGAATTTATGGATGCAAACATTGATTATTACCTGAGTTTTGGAGGGGTTTTCGATACAATAAATTGGAGGGCACATTCACCCAATCAGCTTTTCGAAAAGATAGAAAGCCAGATGCAAAAACGCTTAACCATCTGAATAGAAAATGAAAAAAGCAGTAATACTTAAAATCTCAGGACGAGTGCAGAGAGTCAGTTTTCGTTACCATACCCGCAAAACTGCACAGGATCTGCAAATCTCAGGGTTTGTTAAAAATGAATCGGATGGTTCGGTATATGTTGAGGCTGAAGCCGAAGAAGAATTGCTCGACAGGTTTATCCTCTGGTGCCACAAAGGCCCTAACTGGGCAAGGGTCGATCACATCAATATTCAGCAATCACAGGTGCTGGGCTATGAGGGTTTTGATGTGAGGTAAGGAAGGAAAGGCATAGTGGTATAAGGTATATAGGGGAAATAGGGTTTATAGAGGGGAGAAGCAATAGTGCTGAAAAACTCAAATTGTTGCTTTTTCAATCCAAATGCATGCATTTGGGCAAGCTTTGCTTCGTATGGGCTTCTGGTATCAATTCAATATCAATTAGTTAAGCGTTCTATTTCCGATTGATGATTAACGAATGCTGATTTTTGATTTTTTGTTGGGTGATAGTCAGGAACATCTTAAATCAAAAAATCGTTAATCGACAATCATAAATTCACATCTTTATCTTAACTTATTGGCATTGGGTATCAATTTTAGGAAAGACCTGTCAAAGTTGGACGCAGGGAGATCTGATAAAGTTAGCATACAGAATATCGAATTCAACTATTTACACACCTATCATTCACTCACAACAAACTTCCCGGTGTGCACCACCCTTTCGTTTTCAACAATTTTGTAAACATAATTCCCTGCAGCAAAATCCCTTTGATGAATGAATACGGGAAGGTCTTGCTTTCCTTCAATTTGTTTCACCAATTGGCCGTACATATTGTAAATACTCACCAAATAGTTATGCTCAGGTGCTGTTTTAAAGCGCATCACCGAAACATTTTTTACCGGGTTGGGCACGATCGAAACTTCTGGATCTAAGTTTTCATCATCATCAATGCCCCCGGTGCAATCCAAAAGATAGAGACTAATATCATCAACCATCCAGCCTTCACGTGCGGTTTCGCCATCTCCACTCATAAAATTAAACCTGATGGTTAAGCTATCGTGAAGGGGGTATTTTACACCAATTTGCCAGGTCCAATAAACTACTGAGTATGTCCACCCATCTGATGTGCCACTAAATGCCGGTGTTCCATTGGCAATAGTATCGCCTGGTGAATAATACCCCTGTGCATCAACCCCATATTCGGGATCTTCATCCAGAATTAAATTTGTCCAGGTGCTATCATTATCATAGCGCACATCAAGCCAACACCCATCAATACCCGGCCTTGTATCGTATTTGTGGGTGAACGCCATATATCCCATTCCCCAACAACTATTGGGTGGTGGAATGATTTTGATATCAAACCAGGAGTGGTTTTTTGGGGGATAATAATTCATCGTATCCGTAACAACGGCAAAGGGAGTAGAGTAGGCACTATCGAAATAAACTTTGGAAGGTGTCCCGATTTGCCAAATGTTGTCGGCCTGGGATGTGTCAATCTGAACATACGAGGCATTGGTTTCAAGGGTAATGTTTTTGTAGTAAAGCATGTCTTGCCCCTGGGACTTAAGTGAGGATAACTGAAATACAGCAATAAGAAAGAAAGTTGAAAGAAGCAGGTGTAGTTGTAAAGTTTTCATGAGTTTGTTTTTTTGGTGAATAGTGATACGAAAATACGATAAATTGTAACTGTTGCCAACTTTTCGCCAAAGAAATCACTAATTTCTGTGTAAATTTAACAGATTCCTCCCTTTGGTATTAATAACAATTATTTGTAGAGTGTTGAAATGGAAATGAATAAACAGACCTCCAGGTGGGGTGTTTAATCTGTATTTCACTTCTTCGTCCCACTTTTTAATATTTCGATCTTCAACTTATCTTTCATCCGAAAATCATTTCGACTGAAGGGAGAAATCTCTTTATGGAAAACCTTGAATAAACTCAAAAAGCAGAACGAAAAAACACTTTTTGTGACAAATTATAAGGTGCTGATAAATAGTAGCATCCAATATATAGAAAATCAATTTACACCACCCCACCTTCCAGGTTTCTCAT
>CAZBDF010000554.1:0-3149 GCA_964490385.1 uncultured Lentimicrobiaceae bacterium
AGTGCCAACTCCCAATTCCATGCAGAAAGTGTCATTTCATCAATTCCCTTTTCAGCTTTCCAGCCCAGTTCTTTATTGGCAAAAGCAGTATCCGCCCATACTTCGGTAACGTCACCAGGGCGCCTATCGACAATTTGAAAATTTAGCTTTTCGCCGGTAACTTTTTCAAAACTATTGATTACTTCCAATACCGAATATCCATTTCCTGTACCGAGGTTAAAAAACTCAAGTTCCTTCTTCATCTTGCTTTGCAACATCCTGTCAACAGCTACAACATGGGCTTTCGCCAAATCGACCACATGAATATAATCACGAATTGGTGTACCGTCGGGTGTAGGATAATCTTCACCAAAAACCTTTAGCTCCTGCCTGATTCCAATTGCTGTTTGCGTTATAAATGGCATAAGATTGTTGGGCACACCAAGTGGCAGCTCCCCGATTTTAGAACTTTCGTGAGCGCCAATAGGGTTGAAATATCTAAGGGCAATCGACTTTAGTTTGTCATTTGCAAATACTGAATCACCAATGATCTCTTCCGAAATTTGCTTTGTCCGGCCATAAGGCGACATCGCCGGTTTAATGGGTGCCTTTTCGGTTACCGGCAAAATGTCGGGTTGGCCATACACTGTGCAGGATGATGAAAACACAAAGTTCTCAATCCCGGTTTCGATCATACCATCCAAAATATTTACCAGTGAAAAAATATTGTTCCGGTAATACATCAGGGGTTTATCCACCGACTCGCCCACTGCCTTGAAGGCTGCAAAATGAATGACAGCCTGAATATCACTGTGCCTTTCAAAAAAACCAAGGGTCTTTTCACGGTCAGCGAGATCAAACTGCTCAAAGGCTGGTTTAATGCCGCTAATCGCCTCAATATTATCAACAACTTCAATGCGGGAATTAGACAAATTATCTACAATAATTACGTCGTAGCCCTGGGCTTGCAATTCAACCACAGTGTGCGATCCTATGTAACCTGTCCCCCCGGTAACTAAAATTTTTTTCATTCTATCTCTCTTTCAAATAATTATTAAGTCACATTTGCCGCCATCGAAATATATTTTTCAAAGGTAGGCACTTCTAACAAAAAAAACCAAGAAACGTTTATTTCCTGGTTTCTTTTTTCAAAAGCTTCCCTATCTAATCATGTCTGAAAAATATCTATTCTTTTCAAATAAGCTCCTACATCAATTTGAAAATTTGCTTATGTGCAAATTTGTGCATTGCACCACTGTGTGGAAAATTAAAACCGCTTCGCGGGAAAAAAGACCAACAAAATATCGTTAACATGTTAGCAATAGTGACTTTTTAAGAGCCTACATTACTCCACTACTCCAATTCCTCTACTTTCCTTACTCTTCCATCCTTCAATTCATATTTCACCCTGCTTTCTGGGCATTCGGCAATTCCGGTTTCATCGAAGTTCAATCGGTGGCCATATTTGCTCATCCAACCAATGTGCTTCGCAGGATTTCCCACGACAAGCGCATAGGGCAACACCTCTTTGGTAACCACTGCACCAGCACCAATGAATGCAAACTCACCAATATCATGCCCACATACAATGGTAGCATTTGCCCCAATTGATGCACCTTTCCTAACAATTGTTTTTACATATTCCCCTTTTCGGATAACTGCACTACGGGGATTTACAATATTCGTAAACACCATTGAAGGCCCAAGGAAGACATCATCTTCGCAAATGACGCCGGTATATAAAGATACATTGTTTTGAACTTTGACATTTTTACCCAGGACCACATCAGGCGAAACCACAACATTTTGCCCGATGTTACAATTTTCCCCCAGCGTACTATTGCTCATAATATGAGAAAAGTGCCAGATTTTAGTACCCTGACCAATCTTGCAACCTTCGTCAATCACAGCAGTTTCGTGGGCAAAATATTTCTTTTCCATAGCTTAACGGTTAGCAAATTCCAAAACCTTTGAACAAATATATCCCAATTGCTCTTCATCAAGTTCAGTGTGCATCGGTAGTGAAATAACATGCTTTTGCAGATGCTCAGTCACAGGAAAATCTCCCTCCTTATAACGTGGATCCTGATAAGCTTTTTGCATGTGCATCGCCACCGGATAATAAATCATTGCCGGGACTTTATTTGCCATCAGGAATTTTTGCATTTCATCCCGATCCAAATCTTTGGTCACCAAAGTATATTGATGGAAGACATGGGTTGAATTTGCTGCCCTGGTAGGAACCTTCAACTTTGGATGATCCTTAAAAGCATTATCATAATAATCGGCAGCAGCCTGACGCGCCTTAATATACTCGTCAAGGTATTTGAGCTTAACCTTTAAAACAGCAGCCTGTATGCTGTCCAAACGGGAATTCACACCCACATAGTCGTGGTAATATCTCACTGTCATCCCATGGTTGACAACAACACGAAGTTGCTCGGCCAGTTTATCATCATTTGTAAAAATAGCACCGCCATCGCCAAAACACCCAAGGTTTTTTGACGGGAAAAACGACATTCCGGCAACATGGCCGATAGCACCAACTTTCTTTTTTGTTCCATCCAGGAATTTGTAATCTGCTCCAATGGCCTGGCAAGCATCTTCGATTACAAACAATTTGTTCTCGTTGGCGATGTCAAGAATTGCATCCATATCAACACTCTGTCCAAAAAGGTGAACCGGAACAATGGCTTTGGTATTAGGAGTGATCGCCTTGCGGATGGCATCGGGGTCGATGTTGAAAGTATCCGGGTCAACATCAACCATAACCGGTGTGAGGCCCAACAGGGCAATTACTTCAGCTGTAGCAATAAAGGTGAACGAAGTAGTAATCACTTCATCACCCGGCTTCAAACCCAAAGCCATCATTGCTACCTGAAGCGAATCGGTTCCATTGGCACAAGGGATGACATGCTTCACCCCAAGGTATTTTTCAAGATCGGCCTGAAACTCTTTTACTGCCGGCCCGTTAATAAATGCTGTCGATTCAATCACTTCCTGAATTGCAGTATCGACTTCGCTTTTAATCTTCTGATATTGACCACTCAGGTCAACCATACGAATTTCTTTCATGTAAATGATTTCTGTTTTTTGAACTTCAAAATTTGAAGGCACAAAGGTAAAATTTATGCACACTCAAACAAGATGAAAAAAAAGAAGATTAGGTT
>CAZBDF010000555.1:0-3129 GCA_964490385.1 uncultured Lentimicrobiaceae bacterium
GCGCCCACATTCCCACACCCCATTCACAGCCCGGGGCTTTGTCATTTCGATGCCGCACCTGCGGCAGGAGAAATCTATTGTATTGAGTCAGATTATTTCATAGCAAGTACTAAAGTGTTTTTATTATCCAGAAGTAAAATATTTTATCGCAATCGGATAGATATTATTTCGACTTATGAGCTTCCATCTCAATTTCGATCATCAGGCCGGGTATTGCCAATCCTTTAACTTCGAGCCAGCTACCTGTAGGGAATTGTGTCTTATAGATTTCGTTACGATAGCCTGCAGCCTCAAGAAATTTGGCCATATCTGTGGTAAACACATTTTCTACAATCACATCATCGAATGAATAACCATAATGCTTTAACACTTTTTCCAGGTCGCTGTAGCAGTTTTTCATTTGCAGGGCCATATCATCCTCCCCGATTACATTACCATCGTTGTCCATGCTTACAGCACCGGAGATTTTAAGGTCATCGCCAATTTTAACAGCATGGGAGTAACCGTACATCTTTTCTAGTTCCGGTCGAAGCAGGAAATATTCAGGGACCTCCGGTTTAATTACAGTTTCGTTGACTTCTTTTGTAACCTCTTTGCAACTTTGTACTGAAAAAGCGATAGCAAAAAATACTATCAGCATAATAAACGAACCTAATAAATTGAATGATTTTTTCATGTTGATTAATTTTAAATTTATTGCCTACTCTTAGCGGTTTTCAGCTTCCCCGTCTTGTATTTATTTTTCGTATCTATTTAGATGCGCTGTCATTTGCGCTTGACCCAGCACCGAAACTTTAGTGTAGGTGGTCGCGCGTTATTTGTTGTCATTTTGCCTTCGGCGTCATTAATAAAAAGTCATTTGCACTACGTGCGTTATTAATGAAATGTCATTTGCTTCGCGTCATTAAAAAGGTCATTTGCTTCGCGGATATCATCAATTACTATCAATTCCCACGCGACCCCTCAATCTTTAGGGGAGGCCGACCCCACATATTTTTGAATAAGAATCTTTATCATAAATTACAATCAATGACAACCAATGACCATTAATGACAACCAATGACCATTAATGACTACCTATGGTCTTCAAAGCCACCCAGCAACAAGCACCAGAATGAAACTCCTGTTTTCCTTTTTTAGCTCTTCCAAATTCGCCATAGGTAAAAAAACCTGCCATGGGTGTTTCCCACACCTCATGCAGTCCTTCATTTTCGGCAGTAACCAAGGGGCCTAATACAGGTTGCCGGCCAGCACATGAAAAAATCAACAAAGCATCTGCATCAAGCTGATTGGTATTTTTTAGCTGCTTTGCTTCATCAATTACTTCATCAACAATATCAAAATCGGGAGGCATCGAAAACCAAATTTTTGTACCCTGGGCAATTTCAAGATCAAAAACAATTGCATTTTCATTATGATCAATGCTCATTGGCGTTCTCAAAACTGTTTCACCATTAGCTTCCCTTTCCACGATAAAAGGATAAGGCATACCCAGTTCATCCATAATATTAAAAGACGGATCATTCTTTTTGTCTTCTTTGCCCAAATATTTGAGATACATTTCAACAGCAGGCTTATCGTCGATGGTATAAACAAGGTTTCCTTTGCTTTTAGAAACTATTCTTGAAATACCCATGGGTTTCCATCCGGTGATGGCCATTCCTTGCAAGGCTACTTTATCTGCATCTAAAATGAGTGCCGCTATACCAAAATCAGTTTCTTTTCCATACGTAAAAACATAGGTGCCTGTAAAAGTCCCGTCATCACCTGCCATTCCACCAAAAAATATCTGGTCAGGGCCAAGGGCTTTTTCGATGCTATGCACCAGGGCTTCCCCATCAAAGTATTCGCCTTTGCTATTCATACCGGTACTACATAGTATCAATGACGGATTTTGAAATATGTTCAATGCAGAATGAGCTAATTGAGAAGCAGCTAATTGAATACTTCTGTCTCCAATTTCCTCAAATATAATTGCGTAGGAGTCCCGGGGTAATTCCAAAAGCAAGATGGCTATTTCACCTTCGCTTTGATGTCCGTCGATAAATTCGCCACAGGATGTAGCTCCAAGGATGTCGATGCTCTTGCTGTTGAGTATTTCACAAACATCTGTTCTGTAATGTTTTATGGATATAAATACAATGGCCAATGTCGGTTTGAATCCATCGATCAGACTTTGCTCCAAAGTAGTTTGAATTTCAGCCGGCGATTTCCCTTTGATTGATTTTGCTCTCATTTTTTCATGTTTTAAATTGGTAATTGAATAATAAAAGTTGTGCCTTCCCCTTCTTTTGTTTCTAAACTGATTTCGCCTCCATGTCCTTTGGTAATGATGTCGTAGCTCATGCTTAAACCCAGACCTGTGCCCTGGCCGGTGGGTTTTGTGGTAAAGAAGGGCTGGAAGATTTTCTTTAAAACATTATCAGGGATTCCGTTGCCGTTGTCTTTAATCCGGATCTCGATTTTATCATCCAGTTTTTTGGTGGTGATGGCAACGGTGGGTTTGTGGTCTTGTTGAGACAAGGCATGCCTTGTCTTTACAGTATAATCTCGGCTTGATACTGCGTAGAAAGCGTTGTTAATAAGGTTCAACAAAACCCTGCCGATATCCTGTGGTATAACATTGATTTTTGGTAGATGTTCATCGAAATCCGTTTTAAAATCAGCATTGAATCCCGCCTGTCGGCGAGGCAGGTTTTTGTCTTTAGCTCTCAAGCCATGATATGAAAGCCTAAGATATTCATCGGCCAGGACATTTATGTTAGTAGGTTCTTTTTGTCCTGAACTACTGCGCGAATGTTCCAACATGCCTCGTACAATGCCACTTGCACGTTTTCCGTGATGGCTGATTTTTTCAAGGTTTGATTTCAGATCGGCTGAAATGGATTTCACTTCTTCCCGATCTCCTTTTTCCATTTCTTCGTTTAGCTCATCAATCAAATCCACACTTACCTCTGAAAAATTATTGACAAAGTTTAAAGGATTTTGAATTTCATGAGCAATGCCGGCGGTAAGTTCGCCTAATGAGGCCATCTTCTCGGAATGGATCAACTGGGTTTGGGTGTTTTTTAAATTTTCAAGTGATTGGTTCAATTCAGCAGTTCTTTCATTTACCTGTTGTTCGAGTAA
>CAZBDF010000556.1:0-3124 GCA_964490385.1 uncultured Lentimicrobiaceae bacterium
GAAGTAAAATCTGCATATTTCAGTTTTAGTGTTACCGTCCGGCCATATATATTGTATTTCTTCATCCTTCGATAAAGCTCGTCTGCAATGACATCAAGTTGCGCTTCCATCTCCTGCCTGGTTATCAAATCTGTATTGAAAGTATTTTCGGTGCTGATGGATTTTCGTTCACGGTCGGGCTCCACGGCACGCTCATCAATGCCTCTGGCAATTTTATAATAATAAGCACCAACTTTTCCAAACCACCTTACCAGTTCCTGGAGCTCGTATTTTTTCAAATCAGCCCCACTTAAAATTCCACGGTTTTTCATTTTCATGGCGGTTACTTTTCCTACACCATGAAATTTTTCGATGGACAATTTTTCGATGAATTCGATGGCATGTACCGGATGAATGAGAAAATAGCCGTCAGGTTTGCGGTAATCCGAAGCAATTTTTGCAAGAAATTTATTGTAGGAAACGCCGGTTGAAGCAGTAAGATTAAGCTCCTCGCGAACGCGGGCTTTAATTTCGAAGGCAATATCCCTGGCATATTTCAGCCCCTTTTTGTTTTCAGTCACATCAAGGTAGGCTTCATCCAGCGAAAGCGGTTCGACCAGGTCGGTATAATCGAAAAATATTTCCCTGATTTGTTTTGAAACGCTTTTATAAACATCAAAGCGTGGCTTGACAAAAATAATTCCAGGACATTTGCGATAAGCTATCTTCGATGGCATGGCTGAATAGACCCCAAATTTCCTTGCTTCATAACTTGCTGCTGCAACAACTCCCCTATCGCGGCTTCCACCAACAGCAAGCGGTTTCCCACGGTACTCAGGAAAATCACGTTGCTCAACAGATGCATAAAATGCATCCATATCAACATGGATTATTTTGCGGTAGTCTTGCAAGGTTTCTTGAAATCGTTTTCACTACTTCCCGAATAATACCGATTGTTATTTACAATGGGTTTGAGTTTCTTTGCTTCACTATATTCATCATCCCAATTCTCCAAATCAACGTGAGCAAAATCACTTATCAATTGGGAATCGTTCTTAGCCGAATATTTATAGCCTTCAATAAGTTGCTTTTCCACTGTTTCCCGCTTTAATTCTTAATTCTCTTTTCTAACATGATTTTTCCAAAATACTCATTGTTTATCATTAAGTCCGGTAATAACTGTTCATCCCCTACGGGGAATATTTCAAAAATTATAGCATCTTTTTCTACAATACTTTATCCGCTACGCGGAATTCGCCGTAGGCGATTTAGTATTGTAGAGAAAAAAGTAACCTCCAAACCTTCAATACCTCGTAGAGGTTGCACAGGTAATGTGCTTGTTAATATTTCTATTTTTTTAACCGGGACAGCAGTGATTGTTTAAAATAATGATGTGACTAAGTTTGGCCCTAATGAAACCTAGAAACCGGTATAATTTCAATATCTTGCTTCCCAAGCAACTGACATGTCTCATCAAGGTCTTCGGTGAAACCCAACAGGAAGCCACCACCACCCGAGCCACATAATTTCAGGTAGTAAGCACCGGAATCCAAACCTTGTTTCCAAACATCAATAAAGGCAGTTGGTATCATTGGTTTTAAATGTGCAAGCAGGAATTTACTGAGGGATTTCAGGTTACGATAAAAGTTGCGTGTATCACCCTTTATCAATGATTCGATGCTTCCATTTGTAAAGGGAATCATTTGCGCTTTTACCAAATCCATAAAACCAGCATCCTTACATTTATCAAAAAACAGCTTTACAAGTGGGCCGGTTTTCCCGGGTTTACCGGTGTTGATAAGAAATATACCACCATCTTTAGAAAAATCGCGGGGAATTCCCACAGGCTCAATTTGTGTATCGGGTTTAATCAGTAAGGGATATTTCATGTAACTGTTCAAGGGGTCCATACCAGAACTCACTCCATGAAAATAGGATTCGATTTGCGAAAACATATCCTTCAACTTCCTGAATTCCTCTTTGTTCAGCTCATTAGCGCCACCTAATTTTTCACGTCCGTATTTGTCGTAAATCGCGGCAACCATAGCACCCGAACTTCCAATACCAAAACCCTGGGGAATACTCGACTCGAAATACAAACCATTCTCAACATCTTGAGTCAAAGCCTTCAAATCAATGTCGGCAATCAGTTCTCCATTTTCTTTCAACTTATTCAAATAAGCCAAAAATCCTGCAAGCGATTGATTGGATTCTTCGGCAAAATTCTGGTCGGTGTATTTGTCTTCATGAATAAAACTCAGTTCACCTTTAAAGTGCGTGTATGGCACAGTGAGTGCCATCGAATCGCACATGATGCTGTATTCGCCAAACAACAAAATCTTCGCATTAAATATTCCGTCTTTCTTCGTCATCTTTTCAAACTCTTTTGGGGCCATTGCCCATTAAATCTCCAATTACAGTTTCATTTTCACAGTACTTCAACAGACTATTAGTAATGAACTGCTTAACTAGTTCGCTTTCCTTTTCGGGATAAAGCAGGTGCACATTTGGCCCGGCATCCAGCGTAAAACAAACATTCGCGTCACTTTGCTTTCTGAATTTTACAATCTCCTGAATTATTGCAAGTGTATTGGCACCATATAAAATAAATCCCGGGCTCGATGCCATCATCATTGCATGCAAGCTGAGGGCCTCATTTTCGACGACTTTAATAAAAGTATCCAAATCGCCCCGGGGAATTGCATGAATCAATTTTCCGAGGTTATTCACTGCCTGGGCGTAACGCGCTTCGGCATATGGATGATTGTTCATCAAAGCATGTCCGGCACGGCTCGAAACTTCTTTTTCGCCTTTACTTACTATAAGTATGCTATCGCGAAAGCCTTCAAAAATTGGATGCATGGCTTGTGGGAATTGCGTGGCAAAATCATCAGAGGAACCTTCGATTAAATCAGTTTCCCCCCAACTCACCAAACCATCATAAACACTGCGTGCAGCACTGCCCGAACCAATCCTTGCAAAATAGGACGCCCGCTTAAAAAATTCATCATTTTGGTTTTCCCTGCCCTCAAGCAAGAGCTGCTCGATGCTGCACAGGCACAAAGCCAACGCACTCATAGCAGACGCGGAAGATGCGATTCCGGCTGAATGCGGGAAAGTATTTTTGCTGTTGATAATGAAATGA
>CAZBDF010000557.1:0-3092 GCA_964490385.1 uncultured Lentimicrobiaceae bacterium
CGCGCGACCGCGTGCGCTAAAGCTATAGCGGCGGCGCAAGCGCAAATGACAATTATTGACAGCGAAGCTAAATGACGCAACTGAACTTGCTTACAAGAAAGGTTTGTCTCATTCCAGCACCATCTAAATAAAGACCAATGAGTTATAAAAACCTTCCAATATCGGTCCCTGATTATTATTAACCAGGTGTATGACAAATTGCACAAGTTCAAAAATTTTATTTTTTCTTGACCATAAATTCCCTGAAGGTAAAAACAAAAAACAATTAACTGTTTCATTCCAGAGTCCCGTAGGGACGTGATATTTATAGCATATACCAATGACAAAAGTATTTAAGTCCCGTTAGGGATGTTATGATTATTGGATGTCTTTAAAAACAACATCCATCAGCAAACCAAAGTACCATAAGCCTATTTGTATCACGTCCCTACGGGACTTTGTTATATGTGTATTTCCTGTTTTTAGAAATATTTTGTCCCTAACGGGACAGTATCTCTCGTAACAAAGCTAGTGTTAAGTCAAGATAAAATTATCATATTGTTAATAGACGTTTCAAGGTGCTTCGCACACTTGAAAGTCAGAGGATTGACCTTGAAACGTGCGGAGCACTTTCAAGCGTCAAAACATGGATGACTTAACACTAGTCAACATTTACTAATATATTTTGAAATGAACAGCCCTATGGTAAGGATGGATTAATTCAGACCTTCGACAGATATCAAGCCAATGAGTGGCCTATGAAAACAGCAAAATGCAATTTGTCGTATCGCCCTATTACCCTGTGTCGTATTTTGAATTACATTTGGAAAACTAATTTAAGTTCATAGCTAATGAATAAAACTGAAGCAGGAACAAAGCCAAATATCCTTATAGTTGATGATGTTGCGGCAAATTTGATGTTATTCAAAATCGTCCTCCGGGTATTGGATGTTAATCTTATAGCTGCTGAATCGGGAGCGGAAGCCTTAAGAAAAATACAGGGCCAGGAGATCGCCCTTGCACTTCTTGATATCCAAATGCCCGAAATGGATGGCATTGAACTTGCAAGGAAAATTCAAAGCGATAACAACAGGGAAATCGTACCCATCATCTTCATCACAGCACATGAAAGGGATGAATATGAATTGGAAAAGTGTTATGCCGCAGGTGCTGTTGATTTCATCCTAAAACCTTTCAAAAAGAACATACTGCTAAGCAAAGCAAAGATTTTTTTGGAGTTATATCGCCAAAAGCATCAGATCGAAGAGCAAAAACTAAAAATTGAACAAACAGCAAATGAAGTCGCAGAAATTAATCAGACACTGAATAAACGACTTGTGTATGAAAATTTACTTTCCAAGATTTCCGGACTGGCAGTTTCGGTGGGTGATATTGGGTTGTTTTTAGAATCAAGCCTGGCTGCTTTAGGAGAATCATTTGATGTGAACCGGGCCTATATCATTGAATGCAACCACGAAACTGATACGATAAAAAACGTGCGGAGTTGGAGCAATAAAGGAGTATCTTCTCCGAATGAATATAAACATCTTGCAACAAGCAAACTCCTAAAATATTGGAATGGTTTTTTAACAAGCGGGGAAATACTTAGTTTTGATAGTATTGAAGACATCCGGGATGAGGATACCAGAAATTTACTTCGTGCTCAAAACATCCTTTCTATACTCCTATGCCCTCTTTTTATAGACGATCTCTATTACGGTTTTATTGGTTTCGATAGTTGTTCAAAACGTCACGAATGGCCTAAACAGGATATTGCATTTTTACAATCAATTTCCAGGATTATTGCATCAGCCATAGAGCGCAAGCTGGCAGAGAATATTTTAATCATAAATGAGACGAAATACCGAACGATGTTTAACGCTTCGCCGGACGGAATCTTTTTAATCTCCCCAACGGGAATAATAACGGAGGCTTCCGAAATTGGACTTGAGCTGATGGAAGCGGGCAACAATGATGAACTTATCGGACAGCATTTTTTTAGAATGGTTCCTTCCGAAGAAAGAAACCTGGTGAAAAACATTATTTCAAAAACTTTAGAAGAAGGTTTTGCGCCAAATATTGAAATTAAAATCCGCAAAAAAAACCAACAACTCTTCCTAAGTGAAACCAGCATTACCTTGATACAAAATGCTGACTTGGAATCACTGTCGTTTCTAATTACACTCCGTGATATATCACATCGTAAAAAGCTGGAGCAAAAAGCAGTAGCTTAGGGGAAATGGCTACCGGCATAGCACACGAAATAAACCAGTCCCTTAATATTATTTCTTTGACCCTGGATAATATTGTTTTTGAAGCAGACCATACCAAAATTATCAACAAAGATTTTTTAGCAAAGAAAACTTCACGAATCTTCGAAAACATCGATCGAATAAAAAACATCATCGATCATGTACGCGCGTTCTCCCGGAGCCAGAATGATTTTATTCTTTCAGAATTTGATATTAATGAAAGTATTAAAAATGCTTTGGGTATGATTTCGGAACAATTAAGGCACTATGGAATCGATTTAAAGCTTAGCCTTGCAAAAAACCTCCCCCAGATTGTAGGAAACACTTTTAAATTTGAGCAGGTTATTTTAAACTTGCTATCAAACGCAAAAGACACCTTGCTCGAAAAAAGCGAATTGGAAGGTAAAGCCATTCATCACTTATCGGTAAATAGCGGAAAGCAAATAGTTATTGTATATGCCAACACCAAAAATACATTTGTGAGCCGAAAGATTTACATCAATTGACGCTTACTGTTTTTTAGGTACTAACATTTTTAACTTGACAGCTATGCCTAACTTCCCCTATACCCCCTATTCCCTTTCTACCCTATAACTTTTGACTCTGTCAGGACCTTCTGCGTCGGGCTCTGACAGGTCATCGTCGGGGCTTAAAATCCATGCAATTTCCTTATATTTCAATATTCGATATTCATGATTTGACATTCAATATTCCTTAATCTATTCCTGACTTCTTATGTCACTTCGTCTCCCCTTCACTTCGTCTCCCCTTCACTTCGTCTCTTCTTCTCTTTGTCTCCCCTTCACTTCGTCTCCCCTTAACTTCGTCTCCCCTTCACTTCGTCTCCCCTTCACTTCGTCT
>CAZBDF010000558.1:0-3075 GCA_964490385.1 uncultured Lentimicrobiaceae bacterium
TCATGTTCAGATTTTAAAAGAAGGACTTTATCAAAATACAAAAGTCAATATGCAAAAAAAGATAGAGGAAGATACATACTATATCTGGGGAAATTTTGTTGAAAAGAAAATTGAAAAAAGCATTAATATTGCTCATTTTTTATTAAAAATTAGCGCAATAGGTATAAGTATAGGAATAAATATTGAGGGTGCAGAACCTACGAGAAAGCTCAAAAAAAAATTAGACCGTGAAAGTTCGAAATTTACTGAAATTTGCCAACAACCTGAACTTGATGGCTATTCCCTAATTTTATGGAAAAGGTGGAAAAGGAAAAATTATGTACGAGTTTATGATAATAAGGAATTAGCAGAAATCCAGTTAGGTGAAAATTATAATGAAACAGACACTCAATTTCTTATAAGTAAAATATCACAAATTCCACAGCTTGAATTTTTTGAAATTAACATTGAGAAGCTAATTAACAGGGATGCAGAAATTTTAAAGTCTTCAGCTTTTGAAGATGTATGTATAAATGAGTTAAAGACATTGCAAGAGATATACTATTTTTGTATAGACTAGCTCATTTAGTATTCACAGCAGTGCAATTATTTACAACATTTTTTTGAACCTCCATAGATATATTTTTTTCTAAATTTGTTTTTTTTGAACAAAATGCAAAAAGTGAGAAGTAAGATGAATATACCTGATAACATAGATGAGATGCCGATTGATAAGGAAAAGGATGAGGAGTTCAATGCTTGGTTACAATCCATTACTTTTGTAAATCCTGATGGAACTTTAGTCGATATGACTTGGGATGGTATAATTGACCCGAATGATGAAACAGAAACAGAATAAAATATATTGAAATGTTAAAAGAGGCAAATTGTAGTAAACGTGGGTGTAAACATTACACGGGTGCGATACAACCCGATGGAACGGAACAGACAGAAACCCACGCCTGCAAAGCATATCCAAAAGGTATCCCAACTGAAATATCCATAGGAACTGATAAGCATTTGAAGGTACGAAACGATCAAGAAAATGATATTTTTTATGAAAAAAATAGGAAAATAAAAGCCACCGTTGAAGCCGAAACTAAGGATGGTGAAACAGAAATTTATGTAATGTCTGAAGCCGATGATGATTGGATGCGGGCTGGAAGGTTGCGAATGGCAGCGAAAGATGGTGATGAAGTTGCCAAAAAGCAGTTGGAAGCTATGGAAAATACTGAATTGTCCGTGGTGACCAATTCTAAAACGATTTAAGGTGGGATTGACACACATCACAAATCAAAAATCACCATTCAGCAACCGGAAATTATTTTTCAAAGCCATTTAACACCTGACCTTGTATGCAGAGAACCGGGAAGGATAATCGTTTTACTGCGGTACTTGCGATGAAATATTATTGTTATTTATGAACCAAACATCGTTTTTATCAGGATTGTTTACCTCTCCATCGAAATTCATATCTTCAGATAAATAACCCTTTGTGCCACTGGTATTTTTCCAGCGAAAAATGTCCGTAAAGTCAATATTTCCATTGGCATCAATATCTCCTCCTGCCATTCCATAAACGCCTGGAATTATGGATTTATATCCTGCTGTCCCACCATATACCTGATCGACGGAAGTGCTAAAATCATAGGAATATACACCTCCAGTATCATTTACCGGATACGCAGAAATAATATCAATATGGTTTCGATGGCGGATAACTGCATACAATGAGTTAATGATAGAATGATTAAATGATAAAATAGAAATTCCGTCCATGCCTACAATGGAACCATCATTTTTCAGGAAAGCTGCTTGTTTAGCAACGGTGGTAGTTTCGGTTGCGCCGGGTGCATCAATTGCATCACGGAACTCTACCAATATCCAATCAACTATATCCTGGTTCGGAATGTCAACAACTGATTCGGTACCATTGTAATTCCAAGGAGCTGTGTAATAGGGTTGATTTATTGGTAATATTGCTGAATCGCTTAAATGGGTATTCATGATCGTGTCGTTAAATGGGCCTTCCAGAAAAACCTTTAAATCAACATCAAATAAATGGTCTTGTCCATAGCCGGTTTCCGTGTAATTAACAGTAATGTCATCTGCATTATCTGATGAATTTACCTGCAGGAAATAATAATCATTGGGTGTTGCAATAGTTTGTGAAACCCCATATTCAGCCCATGCATCCCAACTAATTAGGCTCACATCATCGAACCAGGAAAAAGCGGTATCTGAGTTGGGAACGCCGCTGTACAGACGAACATCAAAAAACTTCGTCCCCCCAGGAATAGTTAGCTCTTTATGATATAAAGTCCATGGTGTATCACCATTTATCAACGTCCCAATATTTTCGGTACCCAAGGATATTGATGTATTGCGACTTTCATAATACCTTATTTGGATGGTAACATTCGATCCATTCTGCGTTTTTATATAACTGCACAACGAATACCTGGTATCATCGTTTGGGCAAATTATTCTTTCCTCAAAATTTGTAACAATGTTCGAAGAATTATTTTCTGTCCTGATTTGTTGGATAGAGCGGCTACCGGCATAGGCCACCGTATCGCAATAGGATTCATTGGAGCTGTTCAAATTCCACAAAGTACAACCTTCATTTTCCATATTTCCCCACCAAATCAATTCCTTTCCCATCCGGAACTCGTAATTCCTACTTGCATCAATGCTATTAACAGATGAAATACTTCCTGACTGTTTCAGCTGATGCGGCGGACTTACCCAATTATTGCCAACTGCTTGCATTGGGAGTTCAGCGGTGTAATCTGAATGTGTAGTTGCCATGTTAGCGGGATCCATAATTACCGTTGCGATAACATTGTCCCTGTCAACTTTCAGGTAAGTATCCATATCTATTGAAAGTTGTGCCAGGTAATCCAGGATATGTAGGCCCAGGCCTCCCTTTGCAGGGAGAGGAATATAATCATCAATGTAAACAGGGGTTAGTGTGAATTCGTAGAAGCCCCTTTCATCAACTTTCGTGTTCAAGATAAATGTTGGATATGTTTCGGGGTAATCCAGGTCGAATACAAAATCCCCCAATGAATGGGCGATAAGTTTGCCATTGTA
>CAZBDF010000559.1:0-3073 GCA_964490385.1 uncultured Lentimicrobiaceae bacterium
TGATTCCAGGCAGGCTGGAAACAGCCTGCCTTTTTTTTCTCCGTCCGCCGAAGCCCCTGACAGCCGAAACCTCGGTGAAGGCTGTTAGCGAAGGCGGACTTTTATCATTTCAATCATTGATGTTTGAAGTGAGTGCCACAGACCTTTGTCTTATTCGTAAAATAAAACCTTCAAATGAAATAATTTGGACATGGTAATTGATATCTAAAAATACTTACCCTGAAATCAGCTAATATTTTTCCTAGTTGTTTTCTGCTATGGATTTATAAAACTACGGTTTTACTTTTGATGCCATAAAACAAGAAATAAGGAATTGCCCTGAAATACATGGTGTAATTCACCAACTACCCCCAATCACCCTTCTTCGATTACTTAAGGCAAGCTGGAAACGGCTTGCCTTTTTCTTTTCAGTTTAAGCTCGGCTATGGCTTTAAACCCTTCTTTCTCTCATCGGTCATCTATCATCGGACCAATGTCAATAAATTAAGGCAATGATAATGATGTATGATTGTCGATTAACGATTTTTAATTTAAGATGTGCCTGATTATCATAAACAATAAATCTCCCATTGATAGGGATGCCTCTGGCAAAAAATCAACACTCGTTAATCATCAATCGAAAATAAAATTCTTAATTTATTGACATTGATCATCGGACACCCATCAGCCAGCTTCGGTCACCCGACAATCTTTCCTCTCCTAAAAAGCCTTCTCCACTTCCTGCCTCAACTCAGTCATATTGATATTTCCAACTGCCGTTGGCCGCAGTTCACCCATGATCCAGTTTATAGCATGATCTTTTTGTTTAGACCTGCCCGTCTTTTCATAAATCCCTTTCAAAAACTTTATCTTGGATAAAATTTCTTCTTTTGGTGTTTTTTTAAATTTCAAGGTATTCAAGACTGACTCAAATTCGAGCTTTGGATGCTCATACAATAAGGGGATCATCTTTTTCACAAGCTCATAATCCAAACCCTGGTCCTTTAAAAAGTTAAACAAAGGGAAAATCATTTTGTAGTTAAAAGTATCTGCCGGAGTGTAATGTCCTTCAACAAATTTTAGGTTGTGCCCGAAAAATGTGCCAATAAATCTAGGTTCAATTTCCAATTCCTTCACGATGCGTTCGATCAGTGGGAAGTGGTTTTTCTTAAAAATGTAGGTGTAGGTATCCTCGGGGATGCCCCATTTTTGCATTGTGTGATACCTGTCGATGATATCGCTTGGAAGGTCCTCCCCAGTTTTGCTTATGTGATCAGTTTCCAGTGGGATTGGCGCCGAATCGGTGTCAGGATACATTCGGTTGGCGCCGGGCAACACGCGTTCAAAAATAGTTGTTCCATCTTTAAACGATTTCCTGGTTTCGTTGGGGATGCCCTCAAATGCCATGCGACAGCGTTCTTCAACGGTTTCCAATGCTGTTTCCAAATCTTCTTCAGGCCCCCAAATAATCAATTGTGCATCGTCGTTCCCTGCCTTTAAAAGTTCAGCAATTTTAGTAAAATCCTTGTGACAAACTTCATGTTGTAACTCCTCAGAGTTTGTCATATTGGGCCTTTCGAGGCAAGCAATCACTTTTAGCCTGCCAGCTAATTCATCGGCAAACGAATGCCCGTCCTGGGTAAAGTGCGACAATATCCCTTTAAAATGTGGAAGGTTAACGGCCAGTAATTGATGAGTTTCTGCGGCCTGCTTCAAAAGCTCACATGAAAAGCTCACATGATGATTTTTGAGATATTCATGCTTCGGCATCCAGCTTGACGGATGGTCAACTTTCTTGCCTAGTTTATCCCTGATGGCCAGCAATGCCCATTGCCTGAATGCCTCCTTATGTGTGAGTTCTGGTATCCAGCGTGTGTGTGCCACGCCTTTAATCTCAACGCGAGAACCACCCCGGCAACTTACATTTACATCCTGGCGGCCGGCGCCAATCCCGGTCCTTACATGCCCGGTACTCCTGTTCAGGAAACGGATGTAGTCGCAGGCTTCTTTCACTTCATCGGGGTTTACACAATCAGGGTAGGTTACAGTTTCGATCAATGGCATTCCCAGGCGGTCGGTTTTAAATATCCGTACATGCCCTATGTCAGAAATCTCCCTGCATGAATCTTCTTCAAGGCTCAACTGGATCAGCCTGATTTTTTTATGCTTTAATTGGATTTCGCCTTCTACTCCAATAATCGCTGTGCGCTGGAAGCCTGTGGGAATACTGCCATCCAGGTATTGCTTACGCGTGATGTGTACTTCACCAACGATATTCTGCTTCGATAGCAATGAAATTTCGATGGCAATATCAAGTGCCTGCCGGTTCAATGGGAAGGGAGGTGTGTCGTCCACCTCGTAGGTACAGGTGGTTTCATTCTTAACACGGTAAATAATCTCCTTTTTTGTTTTAAACTCCATAAGGGCAGTGCCATCATATTCACCCAGTTCGCTGAGTGTTGGCCGCATATGCCTTATCAGTTCTGCATTATAATCGTCGCTTTTATTGAACAAGCCTGATGGGCAGTTGCAGAAGAGTTTTTTCTTTGTATCCAGTTGCTGATGCACCTCCAGCCCCGACATGAAACCAATCCTGTCGTAGTCTTTTTGGCTTGCCTCCTTGCGAGATACATATTTTATCTTCTTCCTGGTTGCTTCGTAATTTTTGTGTGCATCAAATTTCTTCTTCATCGTATTAATCTTACTTTTTTAGGGCATCAAATGTAGATAATCTTAGCAAATCCTGATACAGAAAAATTTTATTAGGTTTAATGTAGAATTGATAAAAATTATTCTGCTTAAGGATCTTATTAATATTTTGGTTCTACTGTTATTTTAATGGATGAAAATATTTATCAGTTGTTTTATGAATAACTGTATGTAATGCGTAAATGAGCCAATGCAAGAATGCTTGAATAATTGAAATGCATAAAGTTTTGACATATTACGATTTAGAATTCTAACTTACATATTCTCGCATTGAAGCCCCGCAAAAGCGGGATTTCGCAATGCTCAACATTTAATCATTAAAGCATTTACCAAATTAGTTATCATCGAATTACGCTGATTAATCGAATTATCACCTGCCCAAGGC
>CAZBDF010000560.1:0-3068 GCA_964490385.1 uncultured Lentimicrobiaceae bacterium
AGGTTTGTTTAGTTTATAGATTGAAGCTGAGTTTTCGTTGAATTTCCGTTTCGGTGCTTTATATTTTCCTTTAAAGAATTGGGCCAGATTAGATGATTTGGAGGACATCTTTTGGATCTTGCCTGTTTCGTGCTTACCAAGGTCCATTCTTGTCATCGAAACATCAGGCTGATTCATAGGCTGCATTTCCTTCATCTCCGAAGTTGAGACTATTGAAGATAATTTAGCGTCGCGTGCTTTTAGTTCTGAAATCTCTGTTTCAGTCTGCTGTTCATTCAGCGCAGTTTGTGTTTCAGAGTTTGTGGAGGCAGTTTTACTAGTTTGGGATGCATCACTAACTGTTGAAAGCGTATTTGTTGCAATGGTCCCTGCTGTAATACCGCTTGCAATTTTGATATTATCGTTACCTGCAGGATCAGTGGTTTGCTGTAAATCAGTAACGATCACAGAAGGAAGTTCATTTTCATTGGTAGAAGCAGCCAGAGAATTATTTGAATTCACCAGCTTCTCTGAAACAGTATTATGTGACGGAATGCCGATTGCAGTTATTGAATTGTCTTGCTGGTTTTGATATCCGTTTACATTGTTAGGTGCATTGATAGTTCCTGCATTATTTTGATTCTGGCCAGCATCTGGATCGTTTGCTGTTGGCTGGTCGGTAACAAAAGCTTCAACAGGATCTGTTGTTTGTGAAATACTCTTTGCGGGGTCAAGCGGGGAAATTATACCTAAATCCTTTTGGATTGATTGTACCTCGGCATCAGGAGCAATGAAAATATTTTCATTGTTTTGATTATCTTTAAGAGTCGGAGTATCTTCAAGATCCGGAGTATCTTTTTGATTGATGCTTGTAAGCGTATTTTCCCCGGGCCCCGAAGTAAAAGGATTAAAAACAAATAGCGATACAGCCACAACACCAGCAGCAGCAAGGCCTACCCATAGTTTGGGTACATTAGTGAAGTTCAGGCGGAATAATTCGTATCGCAAAAGCTTCCCTGAAATCTTATTCCAGAGACCTTTGGATGGTTGTTCCGAATATTCCGCCAACCCTTCTTTGAATATGTCGTCTATATTATTCAAGTTTATGTGATAATTTCAATATTTGTACTTCCGGTTACCTCGGCAATCTTTTGCGATAATAACCTGCGTGCTTTTGATAATTGTGATTTTGATGTATTGTCAGATATCCCAAGCATTTCGCCAATTTCTTTGTGTGTGTATTGTTCAAAAATATAAAGGTTAAAAACCATTTTGTAGCCATCGGGCAACGATTGAATGATTTCCATTAATTTGGCACGTGGCAACTTTATGGTATCATCATCTTTTTTTAATTCTTCAACTACATGGCTTTCTTCAATTTCATTTATGTCTGTTTGGTATTGATGTTTTAAATTTTGTTTATTATGTGTAATCGCGGTATTAATCATTATCCTTTTTATCCAACCTTCAAACGACCCTTCCTTTCGGAAACCTTTGATATTTAAAAATACTTTTATAAAACCTTCTTGCAAAATGTCTTCGGCCTCATCCTTATTCTTGGCATATCGCAAGCACAAACCCAGCATTGCCGAAGCATATTTCTTGTAAAGTTTGTTTTGGGCATGTCGTTTTCCGTCAATGCAATCGTCAATTATGTTTTTGTCACCATCCGACATACCGATATGCTATTTATAGTGACTATGGTTTATTGAAATGGTTGCCTGACAATCAATCATATTTTGACAAAAGAAATTGAAATGATTCTTTGATTTTAATAAGTGCAAAAGTAGAAAAATCAGCCAATCTAAAGAAGCTAATCTCTAAGAAGCTGACAAAAAATAACCTATCAGTTTAATTCTGTGTCTTTTTCGCCATTTTATCGTTATTTTTTCGCCACCTAACTATGGCTATACTTCTCAAAAATGCCTTGATCCTCCAAAGAATACATCAAAATAATATCTCCCGGAAACTGTGAATCATTTTTTGCTTTAACATGCATTTTAAGCAAAATACTACTTTTGCACATCATTAAACACTCATCTAACTTATTCTTACAATGAAAAATATTTTCATTTTCCTGATCACAACTGTGATATTACTCTCTCTTACTTCTCATCTATCTGCACAGGGGAAGACAAAAAAAATCGTTGATGGAAAGGAAGTAACCTTTATTGACGGCCTGCCTTTGATTGACGAAGTAGAATTGCAGAAATTCGAGACCTTGCCTGAACTTAAGCTCCCACAACATTACCGCGGAAAAGATTTTCCGGTAAATGTTGATAACTCAGAGCTGCCTTATTTCAGGGAAATATTTAACCAAAGTGACCTCGAATGTGGACAGGCAAGTGGTGTAGGTTATACCTTTACCTATGAGATGGACAGGCTTAGGGGCCTGACTGCAAACACAAACGAAAACTTGTATCCTACACATTGGGTATTTAATTGGAGCAACAATGGCAACGGAAATGCCTGCCCCTTTTTCGATAGTTGGAACATTATTAAACATGCCGGCACCCCAAATGTTGAAGATTATGGCGGCTCGCTGAATTATGGTGGTGTATCCCGCTGGATGAGTGGATATGATAAATACTACAATGCCATGCAGAACCGTATTTACGATTTTAACATTATCACGTTGGATGATGTTGAAAGCTTAAATACGCTTAGGAATTGGATAAACGACCATCTGGATGGTTCAGCTACCGGGGGGATTGGGAATATTTATTGCAACGTTCCCAACGCAAGCAGTGGTTTGCCGGCAGGCACTCCCGAAGCTGGCAAAAAAGTGGTTACTGCTTTTGGAGGTTATGCCAATCATGCATTGTGTGTTGTTGGTTATCACGATTCCATCAGATGGGATTACAATAACGATGGAGAATACACCAACGATATCGACATTAATAATGATGGCGTAGTTGATTTTCGCGATTGGGAGATTGGTGGTGTGAAACTGGCCAACAGTTACTATGCCACAAGTTGGGGAGATGCAGGATTTGCCTACGCTACCTACAATGCACTTTGCCGGACAATGGACCAGGGAGGTATTTGGAATGCATCTGTCAGCGTGATCAACGCAAAGGATACTCCCG
>CAZBDF010000561.1:0-3062 GCA_964490385.1 uncultured Lentimicrobiaceae bacterium
CCATTAATCTGTATCTCGAAATCCATTCCGGTGATGGCATTTTCACTTTCAATATCACCCGAACCATTAATCACTACTTTCTGCAGGTTAGTAACGGTAACATACACCTCCAGCACCTCGACATTTCGGATACTTCCATCGATATCAATGTTTAACACATCTCCACGAACATCTGTTTCGATCATATCCATCAAATTTTCATCGGCACGAACTGTAATGGCATTGCTACTGCCCTGCTTAAGAAATACGTCTGCCGAGCATGAAATTTTTATTCCGGAAAAGTCAGAAACTTTTCTTTCCTGGGTAACAACCTTTCCATTTCCCTTTACGCTTTTCCATTGGGCAATTGCCTGATCAGAAACCAGTAACATCGTAATTAACATCACAATCGACAAAGTAGATAACTTTTTAATTTTCATGATTTTTTTATTTTTAATTTGTTTGATTTTTTTATGTTCAGTTTGGAGTAATCAGCTCGCAATCCACAGTCTTCAATGAAAGACATTATGCGTCGTCGCTATTCATTCGAAGTTGGACTGTTCCCTAAAATATTTTTTTCCTTAGTATAATCCTGAAAGAACTGTAACACCGTGTTAAAAAACTTCGAATTTCTCCGATCCATAATCTCTCTTCCATAAATCTTAATTCTCACGTTCCCACATACTCATTCCCCCTATACACCCTATCTACCCTATACACCCTATCTACCTAAAGTAAATCGAAACCCCACCATACTCACTTGATATTTCAACCCTGGAGTTGGTTCCTGAGCCATTTCCAAAAGTGCCTTCATAATAACTGTCAGATGAAGATGAAACAATTCTTTTGCTGAAATCAGCAACATCATCAGGATAATTCAGGGTACAATACTCCATTTCGGCAACAAGGTTGAAAGTGCACTCAGGCTCAAAATACATGCTAACCGATCCAAAACTGTTTTCCACTTCGATGGTACTGAAATCAGCCCTTATTTTTTTCACACTCAAACTTCCGTATTCGGTTTCACCCGAAAGGCTATTTTGCAACTCACCGATTTTGAAATCCGAAAATTTAGATGACAAGCTAAGATTTGAAACTTTTCCAATTTCCACTTGTCCACCTTCGTTTTCAATTTCCAGTTCACCTACTTTATCAATACTAAGGTTCGAATAATCTGCTTCGATGCTCAGTTGTTCCGATTTTTCAATTTCAACATTTGAGTAATCGATTTCGATTTCCCCGGATTTAATATATCCAAAATCTGCATTCCCAAAACCAATTTCAATACTGTTGGATCCACCTTTGAGTTCAATTACTTCCAAAGAGCCATATTCGACACTTATCTCTGAATCACCTTCAATTATCTCAACATATGCATTCCCAAATTCATGGTTCAGGGTAAGGCTGACGGAGGTTGGCATAAAAATCTCAATATCAACAGATATATTGTTATTCCCATTTTTAAAAGCAGAATTATTGATATCGCTTTCAACTGCAACGCCACTTCTATTGCCACTAAGATTGATTTTTATTGCATCAAAAATTCGCCTTGCTTTATCGGAATTTGATGTTTCTACTCTTGCAGTCACTTTCACAGAGATTGAATTTTCACTCCAGTTTTTACAGTCAACTGTTCCATATTGATGATCGATTTGCAGTAATGCACCTTTGTTCACTTCGAATTTCTCATCAACCAATACTTTTTCTATTTTCTCTCTTGCTGATGTTGTAACGCTTATTATCAGCGACAGAATGAGCAAAATGGCTAGTTTTTTCATAGGTAAGGAATTTATAGTTTTCATCTCGGTTTATTTTAAGGGTTCATTAATTTTCTATCATCTACAGGCTGGTTGGCCTGATTGAGCTGTTTCAGGATATTATCCATCACCTCAGCCTTTTTGCGTTTATTGTTTACCAGCGCAGCCTGAAGCCGTATATTCTCCGGGTTTTTCGCATATTCTTTTTCGATTTCAGCCAATGTAGCATCCAGGTTTTCGAGTTGCGCCTGGGCCAATGACTTCACATGCATTGCTTGTTCGTTGTTTGCAGCATATTGTTCAATTTGGTTAACCTTGGTATCGGTTATAGATTCATAATAGGCAAAAACATTTTCAATGTCATTCGACAGATCAATTTGTACCACTTCGCGCATAACTGCCCCACTCAAATCCTCAACAGAGTATTTAAAAATAAAATATGATGCTGCAATGAGTACCAAACCTACGGCAGCTATTCTCAGCCAGTTTGCCCAATGACCTTTATCAGCCTGCTCCACCTCCATTTCATCAAGCTTTTCGACGAAACGCTTTTTATGGCCCAGGACAGGCTTCCGGTCATCAAAAAAGGCGGGATTATCTTTTATTTTATTTTCTAAAAACGACATGATTTATTATCTTTTATCTCTTTTTTTTTAATCTACATTGCAAAACTCAAAATCCAAATAAGCTCCAATTTTCAAATTATCAAATTTTCAAATCATCACATTATCAAATTATTTAGTTTCTCGATTTCATAATTATCTGAAGCAACTTCTGCTTGGCCCGCGAATACCTTGTCCGGATATTTCCATAGGTGGTATTCAGAATTTCGGAAATCTCCTGGTGATCATAACCTTCCAAAAGATGCAGCGAAATAATTGTTTTGTAAGCCTCTGGAAGTTTATTCACACCATCCCTGATCTCTTCCAACCTGCAAAACACATTTTCAGAGTATTCCTTTTCACCACCGTCATCATCCTTTACATCAATCTCAGCTTCATCAATACTGATCATATCTTTTCGCTTCCTGGTCACATTGATGGAGTTGTTGATCACTATTCTTTTCAACCATCCACCAAAGGCACCTTCACCCCTGTAGGAACTTAGTTTATCAAATGCTTCAATGAACGAATCCTGCATCACGTCTTCAGCTTCGGCTGTATCATTTACAATTCTGAGACTGGCATTGTACATGGCCCTGTAGTAAAGATCGTAAATCTCTATCTGTGCAGCCCGGTCGTTTTGCCGGCAAGCCTCAATCAAATCGTGATGTATATCTTTTATTGCTGTTTCCAAAGTTTGCAAGCTAAATTCGACTTAATGACA
>CAZBDF010000562.1:0-3051 GCA_964490385.1 uncultured Lentimicrobiaceae bacterium
TAAAAGAAAAAGAAAAGAAAACCAATGGGTGTTTGGAGATGGCTTTATAAAAGGAAAGCCCGATGAAGAATTAGTTCCCTCTGATTTTGAAAAGAAAAAAGGAGGGTATTCTTCTGCACATTTTTTAACAGATAGCTTATGCTTCAATCCTGAAGACTTTAATGAAAGAGGGCTTAAGAATACTTATAGATTAAAGGATAAATATTATCAATGGCCCAGAGTATCTGAACTCTTTACGGGGCCGCTTTTATTAATAAAAAAGAATATTGGGAAAAATAGTATTCCTACACTGTATTCCGAAACAGATATTTCATTCAGAAATGAAATTATTGGGATTCACGCTCCAAATGAGGATATTGAATCATTGCGAAAAATCGAAAAATTATTAAAAAACAATCACTTATTTCGTTTCTATTTAGCCCTAACAAGTTCAAGATCCGGGATCAGCAGGTCTAAGTCAACGTTGCTACAAAAGGATATACTTGGCTTACCTTATTCCGAAGACAACAAGAATTTAAGCTTATCAAATGCAGATGATTTATTGGTAAGAACAATAATAACCTATCATTTAGGTAACAATGAGCAAAAACTTTTTCAAAAAGGCTCTGTCAAAGAATTAGGAAAATTTTCTGATATTTTCTGCCAAACTCTTAACAGCATTTATCAATCAGAAGGGAAATCTTTCCAATTATTTAAAATATTGGATGCCGGTAAATATTATGCAGTACATTTTGAATATGGTTCAAGTAAATTCAATCCTGAAATAGAAATTGTGAATAATTTGGAGCAATACATAAATCAGGTAATTCCAACAAGAAAAGAAAATCAAAATACTATTCACATCCAGAAAATAATGAAGGTTTATGGACAGGATCGCGTTATTTTGGCTAAACCCAAGCAGTTGCGTTATTGGTTACCATCAATTGCATTAAGGGATGCCGATGAAACATTTGCTGATTATTTCAAAGCCCGATACCAAAATGCTTAAAGATAGTCAACTTTTATATTCGTTACCGGGCATAAATGACCTTCAGGTTGAACCAAATTTTGAGGTTGAAAGGATTCTAACATTTATCGACAATAATATTTCAAGTTTTTGCACTTACTTTTATTCCGTCAAAGATTCTGATAAAGAAAACCGGATAAGTGATTTCCTGGTACATCATTTCGAGAACTGTAAAATAGAACAGACAGGAGGTTTCTTTCCTTATCGGTTTAGTAAAAACCCAAGCCAGCCACATTCCGACAAAGAAACTGATATAGGGGTTTTTGTAATGACAAGAAGCCAAACACCCTTACCAATTATTGAATTTGAAGCCAAAAGGCTTTCCGAAACATCCAACAACACGGAATATGTTTATGGAGACAGGGGTGGTGTTGAACGCTTCAAAAGAGGATATCATTCACCCCATCTTTCAACTTGTGGCATGTTTGGATACGTGCAAAGTCGAACATCCCAAGAATGGATTAAAAAAATTAATAGTTGGATTGACACGGTATCAAAAAGCAGAACAGACCTTACCATTAATTGGACTGACAAGAATGAGCAGCTTACAAAATCATGTTCATTTCCCGCAGTTGAAAAACTTCTTTCTCATCATACACGGAAGCAATCAAATGACACTATCACTATTTGGCATTATCTGATTGAACTTAATCGATAAAAATCCTTTTTTTGGTGATAGAGATCAATATTGAATTAGTATTCATTGAGTCAGAAAACTGCTATCACCCATTTCTCAATGCTACAATTGTTTGAACTACAAAAGTTTTGACCTTCGGATTATTGTCACCTTCATATTTCTGAACAAGCGACAAATATTTTTTGTTTCCGGTTTGCGAAATCAGGTAAAGTACCGCCAATTTAACTTTAACATCATTACCGGCGAGCAACATCGAAAGACACTCGAACTCATCCGGTATTTTCAGATTCAGGTTTTTTATTGAAATTTCTGAGATATTATCTAACAGGGCAGTTTCAACAATGGGAATCAGAACCCGCTTTAAGTTTGTTTCCAGGAGGTTGTCAAGAAATTCAACGGCATTGATACGCATATCCGGTGTTTTGCTCTGCAAACCCTGATAGATGGAGAGGATGTCGTCAGGCGGATACTTAAGGCCAAGTAAGCGGAAAATACGTTCGAGGTTACCATCCAGCCGGCGCTCCAGCAATTCCACAAGACTCCTCCGGGCTTCCGCTTGTTTTTTGGCATGTTGCTCTTCGACGTGTTTTTTATTCGGATCAATGGCAGTGATTTGCGCATACAACGCCACCAGCGTTTCCATGTAAAGGTGCGCCTCATCCAAAATTCGTTTGATGACAAGTTTATTGTGAAACCTAAGCTGTGGGTGACTTGCTTTCATGGTATTCAACGAACGCAGAGCTCCCATCTTTAGGTTGATATCGTTGTGATCGAGGATGGAAAACAGCAACTCCACTGACGGTTGGATTCCTATCTTTTCGACTATCGAAGGAATATGTTGCAGCAATTCAACGCGCCATTTTTCATCCTTCAACAGTTCCATAAAGCTGTCCACAATGGCGGGGCCATAATTCAACAAGGCCACTTTCGCGGATTCCCTAAAATGCTCCTGGGGTAAAAACTCGGCTATTTTATGGATGAAAGCAGATTCCATCGTATAACCTGCAGCCTGGATGGCCTGGTTTTTAAGCTCGGTGTTTTCATCCTTCATCAAATCATCAATAAAGGAATAATACATTGTTAATTTCGACTGGCCAATTGCCTGAAGAATGATAAGCTTTCTGAATTTTATTTCCCGTGGATCTTTTAATCCGTTGATGCTAGATATTTTTTTCCCAACACGGATCTCCAACTCAAATTTCTCCTTTAAGTCCGGGTTGTTCCGCGTTTCGATGGCAAGACTAACCAGGGCAGCTCCTCTTACTTTGTAGTCTTTATCAGCCAGGTATTTTTCAAATAATTTAAGCTTGTCCTCCGGCGAATGTGCTATCAGGTAATCAAAAGCCGCCGTTTTAACCTGCTGATCAGGATCGTTTACCAGGGGAAGTACTTTGTCGATTATTTCCTG